>JAYTMI010000917.1:0-5698 GCA_043728625.1 Saprospiraceae bacterium
TCAAAGCCGTTGAAGAAGGCGCAGAAACATTAGTAATTTGTCTTTCTTACGGAGAGCGTGGCGAATCGGGAGAACTCTGGAAAGAAGACCCGAATCGAAGTGAAGAAAGTGTGAAAATAATTAGAAAAGAACAAGCAGAAAAGGCCGCCGATATTTTTGGTACACCCATTCAGTTTTTGAATTGGGGTGATTACCCGATGTTGATTTCGGATGAAAGAATTGCACAGTTAACCAAAATAATCGGTGATTTTGAGCCAACAGTAATCTTGACACATACCGCCAAAGACCCATTTAATCCCGATCATCCGTTGGCGTATCAAGCCACCGAACGTGCAAGATTGCTTTCATGTGGTGCAGGTGTTGCCAGTGCGTTTAAGAATATTGATCCACCTGCATGGTATTCTTTTGAGCCACATCAACCTGAACTGTCAGGTTTTATGCCTGATACTTTTATAGATATAAGTTCAGTCTTTGAAAAAAAATTAGCCGCTATGGCTTGTATGGGCGCACAGAATTATCTGAAAGATTATTACGCTGAATTGGCTTCGCGCAGAGCGAATCATGCACGGCGTATTTCGGGAAAGAAGGACATTAAATATGCAGAAGCACATCAAAGCCAAGTGCCACGAGTGACAGCGAGTATTTTTTAAGGAAAATACGGAGGGGGGCAATACACCTTGTCGAGTATTTTGAGCTGTACGTAGTTAGCAAGTAGCATTATTCTAAGATTTCTCAAAAAGCATATACCGCTTGTCGAGTATTTTGAGCTGTACGTAGTTAGCAAGTGTCATTTTTTAGGTTTCGCTTTATTAATCTTTAAGGTATTGCTATTTTTGAGAATTGTTTATTCAATTTTTCATTCAATAAAAATCAAAAATCATGGCATCAACAAGACGAAATTTTATCCAATCATTAGGCGTTGGCGTAGCGGGCTTAGGCGTTTCTACATCAACAATGGCAAATACCATCACACCTTCTGACCCCAAAAAAGCGACAAATGATGACCAAATTTTGTTCGTTGGCGACAATATTGCTGTCGCAAACACAGAATATGGGAAAATTCGCGGTTTTATACTGAGGGGTATCCAAACCTTTCTCGGTATTCCTTACGGTGCGGATACATCGGGCAAAAACCGTTTTATGCCGCCACAAAAACCTGCGGCGTGGACAGAAACTCGTCCAACCGTTTGGTGGGGCAATAGCGCACCACAAATCATGGAAAAACGATACGCCAATGTGTATGCCTCGTTTGTTGACCATTGGAATTACGATGATGTGTCGGAAGATTGTTTGAAATTAAATGTCTGGACACCTTCGTTGGATATGCAAAAACGTCCTGTAATCGTGTGGTTGCATGGTGGTGGCTTTGTCAATGGCTGTGCGATTGAACAAGATGGTTATCATGGTGAAAACCTCGCTCGATTGGGAAATGTCGTGTTTTGTTCGGTTAATCACCGTTTGGGCGCATTGGGTTATACGCATTTGAAAACGGCGGGTGGTCATGCCGCTTCGGGTAATGTGGGCAATTTGGACATAGTAGCAGCACTCGAATGGGTGAAAAACAATATTGCTAATTTTGGTGGAGACCCCAATAACGTCACCATCATCGGGCAGTCTGGCGGTGGCTCAAAAGTCACAACCCTAATGAATATGCCTTCTGCAAAAGGCTTATTTCACAAAGGCGTGGTATTGAGTGGTGGCTCTTTGGCAGGCGTTAACAAAGAATATGGGGAAAAATTAGGGCAGAAAGTCATGGAAGAAGCAGGCTTGAAACAAGGTGAAATCGAAAAATTGCAACAAATCCCGTGGCGAGAATATATTGATATTGCCAATCGTGCTGTTGATAAAATGGCAGATGAAGCCAAACGACTTAATATACTGAGGGGTGGCTTTTCGCCTGTTTCAGATGGTGAATACCTGAACGATAAACCATTTTTCAGCGATGCCAATCACTTTTCAGCCGATATTCCTTTGATGATTTGCTCAACTTTCAATGAGCAAAGTCCGAGCAGAACAGATGCGACTTTAGAAAACATCTCATTGGCAGAAGTAAAAGAAAAAATTAAGCCCCGTTTTGGCGATAAATCAAGTGAAATCGTTGAAGCTTATGCCAAAAACTTCCCAAAAGCCCGTCCGATTGAATTGTGGTCTATGATAGTTTCCAATCGTAAAAATGCGGTTGCCGTTGCCGACGCAAAAGTTTCGCAGAAAAAAGCACCCGTTTATCTCGCTTGGTTTGGTTGGCAACCACCTCTTTTTGATAATCGGATGCGGTCATTCCATTGCAGTGATATTTGTTTTTGGTTTTATAATACCGATTTGATGCTGACTCATACAGGCGGTGGCAAACGTCCGAAAGCTTTGTCCGAAAAAATGTCAAAATCGTTCCTCAATTTTGTCAAAACCGGCAATCCAAACGGCGGCGGCTTGCCTTCTTGGAAGGCATATACAACACAAAACGGCGAAACGATGATTTTAGATGATACATCGGCATTGGTGAACAATCCTGACGGAGAAGCGCGGAAATCGTTAGTGTAATTTTAAAACATATAACCACTGTAGTACAGATAATTTTTTTAAAAGAAAGATATGTGTACTACTGTGGTTATATGTTAAATCAAGAGAAGTATGGATATTATAA
This sequence comes from Saprospiraceae bacterium, assembly GCA_043728625.1. Lineage (GTDB taxonomy): Bacteria > Bacteroidota > Bacteroidia > Chitinophagales > Saprospiraceae > JAAFJT01. The sequence goes on from JAYTMI010000917.1 coordinate 2,642, forward strand.
AAGAATTAAGCCAATTTTCAACAGCAACACTCCATGAAGCATTGGGGCAAACTGGCAACTTGCCTTTTGAAATTAAGCCATTGCATAAAGGCATGAAAATCTGCGGTCCCGCCTATACGGTCAAGGCAAAAGCCTATATGAACATCAATTTTCACCGCGCTTATGCTTACGCCAAACAAGGTGACATCATTGTAGCGGACTGTTCAGGCGGCTACGAAGCAGGCTATTGGGGTGATTTATTGACTTCGGGAGCGATGAAACAAGGCGTTGCAGGCTTAGTGATTGATGCCTGTGTGCGTGATGCGGACGAAATCAAGGCTCTGGGTTTTCCCGTTTTTTGCAGAGGATTATGTATAAAAGGCACTGGAAAAGACCCCGAAGGCAGCCTCAACGAGCCTATTACGATTGGCGAAGTGACGATTAATCCTGGTGATTTTATCGTTGGCGATAGAGACGGTGTCGTCGTTATTCCAAAGGATAGAATTGAAGAAGCGATTGAAAAAGCCAAAGCACGCGAGGAAAAAGAAGCCAAAACAAGGGCAGCTTTGCACTCAGGCTTGACTTCCCTTCAAATTTATGGTTGGGATAAAAAGTTTGGGTATTAAACGGTTTCGGATTTGGGATTTCGGAACGTTACCGAAATCCCAAACCTGAAATAGCCCCCCTCAGTATAAAATAGATTTTAAATGATTAAAATACAAACAATTATGAAAATACCTTCTTTAAAAAAAATGTTGGTCATCGTGTTTTTAAACACGTTTTTATGGAGTGTTACGAGTGCTTTTGCTTCAAACGAGTACACGCTTGTTGTAGAAGGCTATGATTGGGGACCCAATATCAGTAAGGTGATATTGAGTTTGGACTCAAAAGACACTTTGGTGGATTTTAAAAATTTCACCGTTACAGTTGACAGAAGTTCAGACTGTTCATCCATTCCCGAAGCGCAAAAAAGTGGCAGCCGCACGGTGATTTATGCCTATATTTCAGATGCTCAAGGTAATAGAGTCAAAGAGGGAACACACGCTACTTTGATATTGGCAGTAGCCCCAAATATGCCTTTGGGTTCGCCGATTCAATACTCTCCAAGTGGAAAATGTAGAGGAAATAACTGGATTGACTATAAACTGACCATTACCAATACGAAAAACAATACCGTTTGGAATAAAGAAAAAGGGCGCATCAGACCGCTTTTAGATGACTTCGACCTATCGGGCAAATATGAATATGAAGCAGGTAAAACCATGTCTTATGGCTTTTTTACACCTAAAAATAAAGCGCAAAAAGCACCCTTAATTATATGGCTGCATGGCGGTGGAGAAGGCGGCACTGACCCTTCAATTGCCATTATTGGCAACAAAGTAACCAATTATGCTTCTGATGAGATTCAGGCATATTTCGGCGGCGCATATGTCTTAGCCCCTCAGTGTCCGGGCGCATGGATGCACAACAAGGCAGGTGTTATGCAGGCTGGAAGTGAAGAAGATGTATATAATGTCGGCTTGATGGCGTTGATTAAAGATTTCGTCAATAAACACCCAGATATTGACAAAAAGCGCATCTATATCGGCGGTTGCTCCAATGGTGGCTATATGTCTTTGAAGTTGATATTGAAAGACCCGAATTATTTTGCGGCGGGTTTTATCAGTGCTTTGGCGTATCAATCGCAGTACATTACTGACCAACAAATGAGCAGTATTCGCAACGTGCCGATATGGTTTATTCAATCAAAAGATGATGGGACAACTAAACCCGAAAATACTATCGTACCCGTATATGAACGCTTGAAAAAAGCAGGTGCAAAAAACGTTCACTTTACTTTTTATGACCATGTTGTGGACCTTTCGGGTTTTTATGGTGGTGAAAATTATTACTTCAATGGGCATTGGTCATGGATATATTCGCACGCCAACCATGCAAAATTGGATTATGATGGTACGCCTGTAAAATTGAATGGAAAACCTGTTACCATTATGGAGTGGATGGCAGCACAGTCAAAATGATTTTTTTTCAAATAGGATTATATGTTAGAGGAGCATTTAAAAGCTCCTCTAACATACCCCCTCAGTATTTAGTCCGTTTTATGTATAAAACTATCTAAACCGATTTACTAAAATGAAAAAAATCCTCTTTTACATCCTCTTTCTATCAAATGCTTTTGGCTTATTCGCACAGCCGACAAGTTTTTCTCCACGGGGCGTAGGTGGTGGTGGTGCATTGTTTTTTCCAACCATCAATCCTGCAAACGACAATGAATATTATGTGTCGTGCGATATGAGCCAATTGTTTCACACAACCGATTTTGGAGCGAGTTATACGCAATTACATTTTTCAAAACTGCAAGTTTTTAATACCTCAACGTATGAATTTACGTCCAATCCGCTCATCGCTTATTCTGTTTTTAATGACGGTAACAATGGTTATCCTGTCCGAACACTCGACGGTGGTACGACTTGGACTCCCCTTCCGAGTAATCCTTTGACGGGCGAAAAGGTCTATACTTTGAAGGCAGATTATGCCAATCCAGACCGTTTTATCATGGGTTATTATGGGGCTATTTACTTCACAAATAATCGTGGGGCATCGTTTTCTTTGGTCAAAACTGCCGCCAATAATGGTGTTGGATTAATCGTTTCAGGTGTCTTTTTTGATGGAAATACCATTGTCATTGCGACAAATGAAGGGCTTTTTCAATCCACAAATGGTGGAACGAATTTTACCCCCCTCAGTACAACGGGCTTTCCAACAGGTCAAGGGATTTGGCAATTTTCTGCCGCAAAAGTCGGCACGACGACACGTTTTTTTTGCATAACATCTACATCTTCAAGCACTTATAATGGTATCATGCCGTGGGACAATTATCAGTTTTCAAAAGGTGTTTATACCCTCGACTACAATCCGACAGGCACAAATACATGGGTTTCAAAGTCAACAGGTATCAATTTTTCTAATGATTTTTTGATGTATGTTGGCATGGCAAACAACAATATCAGCACCGTTTATTTGGCAGGAAAAGACAATGCGTTGAGTGCCCCTTTGGTCTATAAAACAACCGATGCA
>JAYTMI010000918.1:0-1733 GCA_043728625.1 Saprospiraceae bacterium
AATTTTTGCATTTGCTTTTTTCTCAACTCTATTTGATTTAGTTTTTAACTTGATACCACGAAAATTTGAAGGACCTGATGGGACTATATTTTTTTCGGATGGGTACTTATTATTTAATCAGAAAAAAATAAAAGAATTTCCAAAAGAGTATGAGGACGCAGTAAATATTTATGCAAATAATAACTACGAAAAAAGTGCTCCGATATTTGAAGATTTCATAAGCCGAGGATTGGTAAGTGAGGATGTATACCGTTATGCATCGGTATCTAATATGATGATTGGGAATTATGCTAAAGCCTCTGAAATACAAAAGAAATTTGAAAGCAAATATGCGTTAAACGCAGATGACCAATATAACTTTGGTATAACATGCGCACACCTGGATAAGAATAAAGAAATGAATGAATATTTCGATAATGCATTAAATCAAGATCCTAACCATTCATATACTTTAAATACATTGGGATATAATTTAATTGCAAACAAGGAATATTCCGAGGCTATTTTGCTGTTTGATAAGGTTATTGATAATCATAAGGATTTCGCTTTTGCATACAATAATAGAGGACATGCAAAAATAGAAATGGGACAATTAAATGAAGGGCTTTTGGACATTACCCACTCATTAGAATTAGACAACAAAAACGCCTACGCTTTTAGAAACTTGGGCATATATCATCTCAGATTGAAAGAAAACAACGTTGCATTAAAATATTTTTTGCAAGCCCAAGAGATGGATAATTCAACAGATTTAATTGAGGACTTAATTGTTGAAGCAAAAAGCAGCAGTAGTAACGGATGATTGATACAAACTCAATCCACACAAAATCCAATTGTGAGTAAGCAAAGTCTATTTTGCAGTCTGCAACTTGTTTTTGTTCAGGTATTCTTTGAATTCAGCGAAACTCATTTTTTCGGTTTCCTTAGCAATTTTTTCCTTGATTTCTCTGAACACTTTTACTGTGTCAAAAGTTTTTTCTTTTTTATTTGTCGTCTTCATTATATACAATTTCTTTGGGTGAACGAATATCAAGTTGCGTATAACCACAACGTAAATTTATTGAATTGTAACCACGAATTCTAAAAACGTTTACAATGTGTTTAAAGTTCCAACTAACTAAAAAATCAACTTTGTTAAGGGTTGCTGTTGCAATGTGTCTGCAATCGTCTGCACTTGTCGGTCCAACAACCTTTTCGTCCAAATATTTTTGTGCAAGTTCGTATGCTTCTTCTGTTACTTCAACAAACTGTAAATGCTCTTTTGGTAAGTCTGCAAAAAAATCTCTAACTCTTTGTGGTGCATTTTTAAGCTCTGTCTCTGAAAGGTCTGAATAAACACAAATAATCTGTCCCAACTTTACTTTCTCAAATAGTAAAGTTGAAATTTCTTCAAACTCTTCATCGTAAACTCCCCCAAAAACAGAAGTGTCAAAATATAACCTTGGTTTCATTCTACAAATTTACAAATAATTGGTCAAGTTGTATTTGTCGGTCAAGTTTTGCTCGTCTGCGGATTGCTTTTTCACAACGTGTTCGGCTTTGTGCAGGTGGGGATTTATATTCTGCATGCCCATAGCGACTGCTAAATTTATAACTAAAAGTTTAATGAATTATTCTAATGCCCAGCTTTATTCGTCGGCACGAACAGATGTCGAAGCTTGCGCATAGTTGATGATATTTATTCCGCCCCATTTGCACAAAACCCATTTCTAGCTGCTGGCTTAACGCTTCAA
>JAYTMI010000919.1:0-2157 GCA_043728625.1 Saprospiraceae bacterium
AACTTAAAAATGGCTTTTGTTGCTCGAAAAGATGATTTTCAATATGTTCAAACATACAAAGCGGGTCAAACGAATGAAGTGCTGCCAGCCAATCGGTCAAGCTGGTGGCTACAACCTTCTGTCGAATGGCAAGGCAAATGGACGGAAAATTGGTCTACTGATATAGGTGTGCGTTTGGTTCAATGGAATAATTTATCGAATAATAAACAAAATCAGACGAATTTTGAGCCTACGGCAAATGTGCAATACCTTTTTGCGAATAACTCAAATCTGACTCTTGGTTATAGTTTGCAAAGCCAAATGGTGGCTCCTCAGTTCTCTGTTCCAGCGGAAATATATTCGCCAACAATCTTCAATATTGAAAATATTACAAAATCGCACAACTTGAATATGGCTTACCATTTCAAAGTGTCAAAAAACATATTGGCAAACGTTGAGTTCTATTACCAATCTATTTTCAAAGCCTCTTATTCGACACTCAATGGTTATGACGGGGGTTATGGCAGTTCAAATCAAAACATTACAGGGCGTAATGCGGGTATTGAAATAGATGTACAGCAACAACTCAGAAAAGGTTTTTACTGGCGTGCCAATGTCTCTCTTTATGATGCAAAATACAAAAATGGTTCGCAATGGTTTGATACACAATTTAATGGACATTATATTTCTAATGCATTGATTGGTAAAGAATGGACAATGGGTGCTTTGAAAAACCGATTTTTAGGCGTGAATTTGCATACGATACTGAGGGGGGGCTATTTGGATTTTTATACAAACCAAAACTTAAAAGACTACTTCAGAACGGATTTAAATGTCTATTGGAAACGTAGCCATGCCCGTTATTCTTCAACCGTTCAGTTGGATTTACAAAACGTAAGCAATCAACAAAATGAAGGGTGGCGTTATTTTGACCGTCGTCAAGGAAAGGTTTTGACCAGCTACCAATTGGGTTTGATACCTAATTTGGCTTATAAAGTGGAGTTTTGAGCTACGAATTGCACGGATTTTACGGATTCAACTGATTACGACTTATATTAGTTGAATTCGTAAAATCCGTAGCTCATTAATAAATGGAAAGTATTTGAGGATAATACAGAATTTTATTTTGTTTCCGTTTCATATAGACCGTTTTGAAGCAAAACCTCAAATTATCCCCGTATTTTTGCACTAAAAATCAAAAAAATGAGTAATTTAAATACACCCGAAACCCGCAAACTCGCTGCTAAAAAACGCATCGCACTCATCGCCCACGACAATAAAAAGCCTGAACTCATCGAGTGGGCGATATATAACAAAACGATTTTAGCCAATCATGAACTCTACGGCACAGGCACGACAGGACGATTGATTGAAGAGGCTTTGGAACAACCTGTCATTCGTTTATTGAGTGGTCCTTTAGGTGGCGACCAACAAATCGGCGCAATGGTTGCCGAAAACCGTATTGATTGTATGATTTTCTTTTGGGACCCGATGGAAGCACAGCCGCATGACCCCGATATCAAAGCCTTGTTGCGCTTGGGTGTTGTGTGGAATATCCCTTTCGCTTGCGACCGCGCGACAGCCGATTTTCTGATGACTTCGCCTTTGATGCACGAGGAATATGAGGTGCGGTTGCCGAATTATGGTACGTATTTGAAGCGGCGGGTTTAGATATCTGGCTTGCTTGCCCCCCTCAGTAAAAAGTGTTATTTTTGTATGAACAAGGCTTTAAGAAAGGCTTTTATTCAATAAAATTAAAACATTATAATTTGAAAATTAAATCATAAATCAATGAATAACAACGAATTGACTCCGTTTGAAGGTGTAGAAATTAAAAAAGTTTGGCATGAAGAACAATGGTACTTTAATGTGTCTGACATTATTGGCATTTTAACGGAAAGTAAAGACCCGAAAGCCTATTGGCGGAATTTAAAAAAACGGTTGTTGGCGGAAAGCGGAAACGAGTTCGTATCAAATTGTTACGGACTGAAATTTGAAGCCAGTGATGGTAAAAAATATAAACAAGATGCTGCCAATACAGAAGGCATTTTCAGGATAATCATGTCTGTACCATCACCCAATGCAGAGCCTTTGAAGTTGTGGTTAGCCGAACAAGGCAAACGAGCGATTGAAGAAGCCGAAAATCCTGAATTGTCATTTGACAGAATGACAGAGATT
>JAYTMI010000920.1:0-2528 GCA_043728625.1 Saprospiraceae bacterium
GTACTCAAAAGTTTTATCGCTGCGTCCAATTCAATGAGGTGAAAGCCTTTGGGTCCAATCGCAACGCCAGCCAAAATAAGCCCAACAATGCCTGGAATACGGATTCTTTTTAACAAAATAGGCATTATCAAGATGACAAACAGGAGTATGGCAAAGACAAAAACAGCGTCTTTGAAAGGGAGCGACATATCGAAAATGAAAGGTAACATAGCGTTATTGGATAGTTTTAAGGACAAATCTATTGATCAATAGCATCACCACATAGCTTAATAGAAAACAAATCGAAATAAAAATGCTGAGGAATGCCTGTAAATTGTTGTCCGAAGCGGAAATAGGGCGGTGTGTTGACAAAGTTGATATACCGAATATAGCGATAAATGACCTTAAAAATATCGGAATCTTCGGTCAAAGAGCCGCTGATACTGAGGGGGGTCACTTCAGGGTTGAGTTTGAATTGCTCATAGACATTTAGGATAAAATAAACCAAGTCTTGCGATGTTCTGTAAGGAAATGAGTTAGCAAAAACCAAGTCTTTACTATCAAAAAACAATACCTGAACCTGACCGTCGCGGACATTGGCGAACATTTGGCGACCTTGGCGACTTGTCGCCACCTTTTGATATCCTTGAATCAAAGGTGTCATATAATGATAATATTGTGCTTGTGGGAAAGTAGCTTTCAAGGCATCCACCAATTCGTTTTCGACAAGGTAAACGTTGTGTGATTCAATATTTTTTATGATATCAACGTCAAAATGCTCTTTTCCGTTTAGGGTTGTCAAGTTTTCAAAATAGGCTAAACGGCTTTTATCATCGTAAAACTTAGTTGGTACGAGCGTAAAATGCGGCGTGGTAAAAACGATTTTTGTAGCCCGAAAAGGCAGTTTCAGCATTTCATCTTCTATGAAAACCGCTTTCAAATGGGCGGTGGCAGATTTTTCACGCCGATGGTCGAAATGAAAACTTTTCAAAGCCAATACATTCAATTGTGCATCATTGACCAAATAATAGATGCTGTCTGCACCTACTAATAGGCTCAATTCATAAGTTTGCGTGGTTTTCGTCGAAAAAGCAAACTCGACTATTTCTTGATTTATCCGTCCCATATTGGGGGGTGAAGTTAAGTGTTATTTATTGTAGGATAGCAGTGATTGGTACTTTTTTTACCCATCAGTATTTTTTTAATCCCGACAAATAAAAAGTCAATCGCTTATGTAAACGATTGACTTTTATTTTTTTATCAAAAAATCTAGGTAAAGTATTATCCAATAAGACATTTACCATCATATTTTGCACCTTCTTCAACGTGCAATTTCTTAGCTTTGATATCGCCTTTAATGAAAGACGATTCGAGCAAATGCAGGGTATTAATGACCGAAACCGTACCGATGACCCTACCTTTTATAGTTGATTCTCCTGCCTGAACATCGCCTTCGACAACACCTTCGGCATCCATAACCAGCCGTTTGTCGCACACCACTTGTCCTTTTATTTTGCCATCAATGCGCATATTTTCAGTTGAAGTGATTTTGCCTTCTATGACCGTTCCTTTGGCAATGATACATGTCAACCCCTCAGTATTAATATTGCCTACCGTTGTTGACCCGACGTTGGTCACTTGTTTTTTATCCGTTGTGCTACTAAACATTGACATGAGTAATGTGATTTTTTAAAAATATGGTTAATGAATAACTGACACGAAGATATGAAAAATAATAAGTATTGAAATAAAAACTATGAGTTTTAATGCAAAAAGCCCCTTAGAAAGTGTTTTGATACAAATATTACCAAATCGTACCATAACGCTTCGACATCTTCGATGATTTTATTTTCTTTGTCAGCTTTTCATCTGGGTTTTTACCAAAAAGCAAATTACATCCGACACGTCCATTAAATGTATTGGTTGCAAACGGTGTCCCATAAACGAGGATATTGTCGGTAATGAAAAAGAGTTGCGCTGTTTTGTAAAGGGTCAAACCTGCATGAATACCCAAATTAGCTTTGGATTCATTGCGCAAACCCAATGTCATTCCTACACGCAACCATTTCAGATAGTTCACAGTAACATTTGCCATAGCACCATATTTGGTCTCATCGCCCAGCGTTTCGCTATAAAACAAGCCGCCAACACGGAAATTATTAGTGACCTCATAATTAGCACCAATGTAAACACGTAAAGGTAGGTTTTGGGTAAAATTACCTCCTTCGTATTCCGAAATATTTAAAGCCGTTTTGATGGTATCCATAACACGATGAAAACTGGTGTTCTCAACATCAATTTTACTAAAACCCCTAAAATTAATATCGCCATTTGTTGCATACGTTGTCCCACCTTTTTTCCAATGGATAGAACCACCTGCGTCAAGTACCGAAGCTGACAGTTTGAGTTTTCCAAGGTTGATTTTTATGCCAAAATCGGCTGAAACGCCTCCATTATTGAGAAAAGCGCTCGACAAAAGATTCTTTTGGTCGGGTTGGAACATTATCAAATCGTAGTCAGTCGTCAGGCGCAAGGCATAAAAAGAAGTA
>JAYTMI010000921.1:0-4722 GCA_043728625.1 Saprospiraceae bacterium
GAGTACCATGTTCGGGGAACTTTTAAAGTTCCCCGAACATAAAGTTCCTCTCCTACAAACGAAGCGCGTCATTAGTAACGAAGTGAAAGAATCTAAATACTTGAAAATAAATGGTTTAGATTCTTTCACTTCGTTCAGAATGACAAAAAAACGTTATTAATTAGCAATACTCCGAATCAGCTTACGTGGATTCAATTCCTTCAAATTGAGGCTGAAAGTAATGCGGTCTAAAAAGCCACCCCGCTTCGACATCAAGGCTTTAAAACTGTTCGGGTCTTCGTTCAAAGGTTTGCCACTGAAATAAACAGGCACATAAATGCTCACAGCATCGCCGAATAAATCCCACTGAATGCCGCCACTCATCAACGTATTTGTGGCAGAACGAAGGCTCGCAGGGCGTGTATCTTTGAAATAACCCAAATCAAAATAAGGTTTTACCTTGAAAAACTTAGGCAAATTGACAGGCAAATCAAGCGATACATTGAGTGCCAAGACAAAACTGTTGCTAAAACCAACTTCCGTCGTGTTCCCTGCGGGCAAAGTAAATTTCATCCCCCCCTCAGTAGTCGGGTCAATTTGTTGACTTGTCGCAGTCGTTTCCTCGTTGCGTCCGAGCCATAAACCATCGTAGCGATAGTCGTTGCTGCCGCGGCTCGCCAAACCCAAGCTACCACGTGAGCGAGAGCCGTAAAAATTACCCGCATCACTGCCTGAATTTTTCAAAAAACCACCTACAAAAAGGCGTGAATAAAACCTCTTCCCTTTTTGATAAACGAAGTCACGTTTCACATCGAGCGTCGTTTTTACGTAACCATAATTATCATTTCCAGACGTATATTGTTGATTTTCAATGGCTATTTTAAATGATGTATTGCCCAAAGCATTTTTTAAAAAGCCTGAATAACTCAATTCAGTCATATTTGAATTATCATAAGCCTTACCTGTTTTTACACCCGCCGTATCGAATGTAAAGCCTTGTTGTTTAAGGAAAATATGCCTCAATTCCGCTTTATGGCTATATGGTGATGTCGGGTTTTTACCAAAATTAATCGTTACTGAGGGGGTGTATTTTTGATAAATCAACGGCTCTTTAAACTTATCGTTGAAGTCAAAACTGAACCTTCGTGCGTCTAAACCAAGTGTAATTTCACTATTTTTTGCAAAAAAATGATAATCCACATTTACTAAACCTGTCAGCGTTTTTGACCGAAAACCATACATGGGCGCAACCGACCACTCGAATTTTTTCAAAGGTAAAAGACCATTGTTGAACCACAAGCCCAATAGTGAACCATCATAAGTATTCGCACCAATCGCAGGTATTACATACAGATTTGTCCGTTTTGAATTGTCCAAACGAGGGATTAAACTCAAGCGAATTGGTTCAACTGTTTTGAAAGCCCCAGATGTTTTGACATTATTATTCTGCCGATTGACATCAGGCAATTCATGTTTATTGTCAATTACTAGCATCTTCGCATCGTCCCGTTTTGGAATTAAAACTTCTGACGTTTGACCTATTTCAATACCCGAAAGCCGTACCGTATAAACCGCAGAATCCACATTGTTGATTGCCGAAACGGTAAAAGGTGCAGCAACTTTACCCACGTTTTTGACGGACACTTGCCAAAAACCTTCTTTATTTTCTGATAATTGAGTGATTTTATAATCCACTTGTTTTGTTGAACCCATCAACCCATCAAAAAACCAAGAGACATCGCCGATATCAGCCGCCGCATCCGTCCACATTTTCTTAAAATCTTCGGGTTGCGGGTGTTTGAACTGCCACCGTTTGAAGTAAGATTGCATGATTTCGTCGAATTTTTCACGCCCCACATAAGTGTCCAAAATCTTAAAAGACTGCGCTGTTTTTTCATAAACCGCTAAACCATAATTCGTTGAAGTCAATTTATCGGAAGCCGTCATCGGTGCTTGGTCGCGGTGCGTAAAGCTGAAATATTGCATTGCCAATTCATTAAAATTGTAATCCGAACCTTTGGTCAAAAACTTTGGCAAACCGACCCCCTCAGTATTTTCGCCATAATATTCCTTGTCGTATCTGTGGTCGTAATAGGAGTTTAAACCCTCATCGAGCCAAGGAAAATCACGTTCATTGGATGCCAAAATGCCTTGAAACCAGTTATGTCCCACCTCATGCGTCATGATATTATCAAGCGTATGGGCATCAAAACTGCCCGACAAAACGGTAATCATCGGATACTCCATCCCACCGCCAAAGCCTTCATCTGACATCACCGCCGATGCTTGTGGATGTGGATAATCTCCCACTGCTTCACTATAAAATTGAACTGCCCGATTGATATAATCTGTTGATTTTGACCATGTTGTAGCGTATTTCGGAGGAAAATAAGAAAACGTTTCTACCTTGCGACCTGAATTTTTAAGTGAAACTTCAGACTTCAAAACCAAAAAACGCTTATCTGCAAACCATGCAAAATCAATCACTTTATCCGCCTTATACCGAATCGTTTTCAATTTGTCAGAAGATGCTGGAAACGAATCAAGCCCGCCACTTTTCACTTTTAACTTTTCACTTATCACCCCCTCAGTATATTTTACTTTTTCATTCAAAAAAGCAACTTCTGAAGGCATTTCTAACACACCTGTTGCACCTACCACATAATTTTCGGGCAGCGTAATTGAGACATCAAACGAGCCAAATTCTTGATAAAATTCGCCTTGATCGAGATAAGGTTGTGGATGCCAACCCTTCGCATCATAGACCGCAGGACGGGGATACCACTGCGTCATCAAGTATTGTTGTCCCGCATGACCGCCGCGAGAAAACGGAAAGGGTATTTTATATGTAAAAGGTGTTGTAATTTTGACGCTTTTTCCAGAGGGAATCGGTGCGTTAAGTTTTACCTTTGCGACATCGGGATTAGACTTATCTACTTCAACCTCTACTTTTTTGCCCTCAACTTCGAAATTCAGATTCGACAAATTGCCCATTTCGGACGGTTCAGCGAAGTAAAAACGTGTTGAACCGTTGCGAAGTACTTGTTGTGCAAATGCCGAACTTTTAGACTTATAAGCATTGGGTTGCAACAAAATATACACAAATTCAAGGGATTGTGGCGCATTGTTGTGGTAATCTATTTCAATTGTACCCGCCAACACATGTTTTTTATCATCCAGCGAGACGGCGATTTGATAATTCACTTCTTGTTGGAAATAGGCAGTTTGAGCCACATTTTTCTCCAAACACATTAAAAAGAAAAACAGAAAGGGCATAAGTACCTTCATTGGATATTTATTTTTCATTAAACAAGTTATTAGTAATCAAAGAGTTATGAATAAATTAATGTGGCTTATGTGCGCAACAATGCTTGTTGCATGCAGCAAAAGTATGACAAAACCAACGAAAGTAGAACTTCAAACGCCAGTAGAAGTTATTGTAACAACAAAAGAAAAATTTCCACAATCCTGGTTCGGCGAATGGACAGGAACGCTCGATATTTATAACGCCAAAGGCATAACGCAATCCATCCCGATGACATGTTTAATGTCCCAAAACGAAAAAGCGGGCGTTTATAATTGGAACATCATTTATGGCGAAGACCGGGTCAAAGGTTTGCGCCCGTACATGCTTCGAGCGATAGACCCCTCAAAAGGGTTATACCTCCTCGACGAAATGAATTCCATCAAAATGGAATCGTACCTCCTCGGCAGCAAACTGTTTAATTCCTACATCGTTGCGGGCAATTGGATAACGTCAACGTATGAAAAACAAGGCGACAAATTGCTTTTTGAAATTATTTTTGGCAAAGAAAAATCGGTCAGCGAATCGGGTGGACAAAAAGTGGGGGAAGAGGATATTCCTGTGGTCAAGACGTTTCCTGTTGTAATCAGCCAAAGAGCGGTGTTGACGAGGAAGTAACGCCAAGCTCAGCTTGGTGCTACATGTGTTATATGTTTTACAAAAAAATGCTTAAATTTGTCAAAAAATAAATGACATGACAGCTATCGCAACTGCGCCCATTACGGCAGAAACGCTCAAATACCTGTTTGATGAATCCGATTTCATCACGATTGGAGCAACAGAAGCGGAGTTTTGGCAATTGATTGAATTACAAGAATACAGAATTGAATATCATAATCAGCAAATTGTAGGAACGGAAAGCTATGCTTCATTAAATCAATCACGTATTGTTAGTAATTTAATCTTTGAGTTTAAGTCAGATAGTCTTGAAGTTTTTGGTAGCAAACGCCCTATGTATGCCGCCGAATGTGGCAATATTTATGAGCCAGATGTTCATATTATTGAAGGTGTTTTGGAAGAATACAAATATGCCAAAACAAAAACGGCAACTCTAAATCCAGCCGTTGTTATTGAAGTTTTGTCAACCTCTACCAAAAACTTTGATTTAGGTGAAAAATTAGATTGTTATAAGACAATTCCTTCTTTGAAACACATTATTTATGTGGAACAAAACAAGCCGCATGTTCAAGTTTTCAACCGTACAAAACGCCCGAATGAATGGTTAAATGTGGACTATTTTGATTTGGAACAGAAAATCAAAGTGCTTGGCAAGTTTGTTTCTTTGAAAAATATTTATAAAAAAGTCATTTTTGGGGAGTAAGATACCCCCTCAGTATAAAAGTATAAAAGTATAAAACAATGAAAATCAAGAAATTAGTTGTCAAAAATTACAAAGTCTTCGACCATTTAGAATTGGATTTTACAGATAAAAATGGTCA
>JAYTMI010000922.1:0-1539 GCA_043728625.1 Saprospiraceae bacterium
TTGCAGACTCATTACAAGACGAAACTGCCGCTAACAAAAGCATTGCAAAAAAACTGGCTTGACGTTTAAACTTGTGCAGCATCAAAGTGGCGGCTTTTGTCCCAGCCTGACATTCATTGTTCATCATTGGTTTTTAATATTTAACTGTTTTTAATAATTTAGCTTTTGTTCCGGGCTTCATTTTTTCAAAGCCCTGCTTTTGCAAAGCCCTGAGCGTTACCTGCTATGCAAGACAGCACCCAACGAAATTGCAAATACTTCCCCCTGCCAGTTATCTGACCATTCAGGTTTTGCTTCTCTTATTCGTAATCCTTCAAATTCTACAAGCATTGTAGGTGCATCTTTGCCATATCCGTTTTTAAATTCGACTTGATTAAAATGTTTAAATACACCTTTCCACGCACCCCCCATTTCATATTCAACCTCATTGCATAATCTTTGTATCCAGTACCGCTTTACCTCTCTATATTCTTCTTTCTTTTCGCCTGACAATATCATATCGTACCACTTCTTTTTTAGCGTAAGACGAAGCACAGCAGGTAACATTGGTTTTTGTGCTATTCCTGCGGAAGTTGTTGTTTGTATCATTTTATCTTTATTGAAGTTTTGAATATATTTTGAGCATCTGTTTTTCAAATTCAGGCACAGACACAAAGCCCTTGCGTTATATGCTATGCTGTGAAAACCACAACATTTCGCCAGCAACCTCATAATAGAAATTCTGTAATTCGTGAATATATTTAATACGTTTACTCATTAATTCACTCATATATAAAATTTCAAAATTCCCTTTTATATATTCAACACTAAAAGCAGAATTTTGCCAAAATTCATAATTATTTCCGTACTTAATAAAAGACGTTTTGTCTAAAAAATCAGTTGTTAAATCAATTGGGTAAAACTTTTTTTCAAGTTCATTTTGTATGTATTGAGCAAATAAAGCACCGTCTAATTTTATTCTATAAAAATTATGCAAGACGTAATTACCTACTTTTAATTCCTCTAATTTTAAGTGTTTCATTTTGACTAATTTTACACCCCGAAAAAAGCACAGCATATAACAGGGGTTTTGCAATATGTGGGCAGAAGTACTAATATTCAGCATCGTACTTCTATGATGCTTTTGTGGCAATACCTAGCGTTAAATGAAAGCTGCTACCAGTCTGCTAATACAAGTCCTCGCTTGTTAGACCAATAGCATTTTTACTTTGACCTTTATTCGGGCCTTGTATTTGGTTTGCATCTCTTGCAATTTTGAACGCTTCCTTTCTATCAACAAAAAGGTTAGTGTTTGTTAAAAATCCTTGCACTTCTGTATTGTGCATTTTATGACCTTCTTCCGTATATGGAAAGCCAACAATTAAAGCAAACGTACCAATGCAGTTATGATGCCTATGTCCGCAGGTAATAAACCCGTTGCTTATATTTTTTGGTTGATGCAAATGAATTAATCCATCTTGGTAGTAATTCGCAGCACATAAAATAAATTCTTTCATATTTGAGTTTTTAAAGTGATTAACCGCAGCCTTCATTTAACAA
>JAYTMI010000923.1:0-1932 GCA_043728625.1 Saprospiraceae bacterium
TGGTATTGCCAATAGTGGGGCTTGACATTGAAACAATCAACAGCGGTAATTCTGCTGTACTGTGGTTCGGGGCTTGACGAACAAAGCCCAGCTTTAGTATATATTATTTATCTTTAGCAAAAAGCCAGGCAGCAGTTCCGGGCGGACGAATATAAAATTCCCCACCATCGGCAATACCTGCCCGTTAGCAATAAATTAAGAAGAAATAAGACAGAATTACTAATTCTGTCTCACTTTTCTTTACTGAGGGGTACTATTCATTGACTTATTTTATACTTTCGTGTCGTTTTTGAGACAGAAGTTATGACTATTGTATTTTTAACATTTGCTGAGTCATATACTTCTCTAAAGCCTATTGGCAAATAGCTTTGTTTAATCTATGCACTACCCTCAAAACCAAAGAACGACGGCACTGGGTTCTGTCTCATAGACAGAACTCACTATTAAAAGAGTCTTCAGACCCGCGCAATTACCCCCCTCAGTATCAACAAACCACAACAAGCCTGCAACTGATATTCTCGTCGTCCATAAAAAACGTTTAACAAACAACCTAAGTTTGCCGAACGCAGATACCTCCTCCAAACAAAGAAGAGGTTGCCTCAAAAGACACGAACTGATTTTATCTCCCAAATATTATTTTATTGAACGGCATTTATGTTCGGGGAACTTTTGAAGTTCCCCGAACATGGTGTCCGAATCGAAATAACATTCTGAACAGAAAAAAGCCATTGCCTTTAGAGACAACCTCTTCTTTGTTTAATTAACTAAAAATAAAAGACACAAGCCATATTCTCAAAAAACAAATACGTAAAATAATTGGCATTATAAACAGCACATAATTTAAAAAAATAGGCATTTTATTTGATATGTGTAAAGTGGAAATCATTTCCAATTATCATTTAAATTTAATACAAATGAAAATCATTCTTTTAAGTGCCTTTATGAGGCTTGGTCAAGATGCTTTGGCTACTTACATCAAAAATGTGCTCACATTAATGACAGACGATGCCCAATTTGCCAGCCTCAGCAATGAGCTTGCAGAGATGAAAACCCGCTACGATGCTTACGTCGTCGCTTTGGCAAATAATGTCAACGGCGGTCGGATTGCCACCATCGAAAAAGAGAAATGTAAAAAAGAGGCAAAAACACAGTTGTCTAATCTTGCGATTTTGGTTGACGTTTTAGCACAAGGCAATGAAAGCATTGTCATGGCTGCAGGCTTCGATGTACGTCAATCACCTAATTCTTACACATCATTGATTGCGCCCAATGTGTTGAAACTCATCAATGAATCAGAAGCCGGTCTTGTGACGGTTCAATTGTCTAAAGTGCTGGGCGCAACCAATTATGGTATCGAAAAACGCATCAAAGTCGAAGGAGAAGAAACCCCGTGGATGAATGGCGACTATTCATCTGCACTCAAATTCCAATTAAGCGATTTGGAATCAGCTAAAATCTATCAATTTCAATTCCGTGGGATTGGGAACAAAGGCTTGGTCAGTCCTTGGTCATCTATTGTGGAGGTATTGGTATCGTGAAACGTTTATAAAAGGGTTCTGAAAGCCTACTTTTCTGCTGAGGAGTAGGCTTTGTTACTGGGGAGATACCCTGGATTCATAAAAAAAAGCCTGATGCGTTCGCGTCAGGCTTTTTTTTATCGCAAAAACGTCAGGCTTATTTTACAATCGTTTGATAAAACGTTTCGTCACCAGCCATCACTTCTACGATATACGCGCCATTTGGCAAATCAGATAAGTTGTAACGTTTGTGTAAATCCAAAACCACGTAGTTTTTGTCTGTCGTAACGTTACGTCCTTCGTTGTCTAATATCGTCACGGAGATATTACTGTACTTGCCCAAAAGGACATTGACATCCAATTTGTTGTTTTGGAAACTCACAACAGGCATAAACTTCTCTTTCTTTTCGAGTTC
>JAYTMI010000924.1:0-3593 GCA_043728625.1 Saprospiraceae bacterium
GGCGAACGGGCTGTATCTTCAAGCAATTGAAAAATGCGTTCAAGTATTTTAGCATTTTCTTCTGCCCAATAACGCATGTGCCCAAACGCTTTTGGCGTAAGTTGAATATCTCTCATAGTGATTGTTTTAAATGGCAATTATTTTGAAAATTCAGCTTTAAGTTCCTCTAAATTCATACTAACAAGTTCTCCTCCGTTTTCGACATATTCTATTTGTTCAAGCAGAAATTTTTTATTGACTTCGTTTCCAAACAGATATTCTGTTGATTCATTGGTTGAAAAAGCCCAGCCTAAACGCTTGGCTAATTGCTCAATTATAGCCAAGTCTTGTAAATTGTCAATTTCTAATGTTACTACCATGTCGTTATTTTTTTTACAAAAATAGTTTTTAATCTTAAAACTTCAAAATTATTCAAAAAGTGTCCAATTCAAGGCACAATACTTTAAAAAAAACAGTAGCCTACAACGATTTAACGCTTTGGGCTACTGTTTTGGGTTAAATACTTATGGAACATCTCGATAAATCTGGGAGGGGGTACTATTTCTTTGTTTTAATTTTACTCAAAACATACTTTCCGACATTTCGCCCTTGCGTAATGCCTACATCACAAGCAGGGCGGTAGTGAATGCCTGCATACATACGGCTAACGGCTGCTTGGTCTGCCGCTTCATAAAACGATTTGAAATGACGCGGTGCTAAACCAAACTGCAATTCTGTACTGTCTGTAAAAGCGGTATTTTCGCCAAAAACCGACGTTAATATCGTTGAACTGGCACCAGACGCACATGAGTGACCGCTTGTATATTCAGGAAATGGCGGCGTGACAAGTATCGGCATCCATTGTGGCTCAATGTATTTGCCAATATAGGTCTCTGGACGAATGACTTCTGAACGGTATTTTTCATCCCAACAACTGATGAACACTTCAAACAAGCCGATACTCACTTTTGTATAAGCTTCTGATGTCTCAAAAATATTTTTCTTCTGTTCCCGACAAGCATACATCGTCATCCAAAGCCAATGTGCTGTGGGCGTGAATTTCTTTCTAACAATCATAAAATGCCCCGCAGTGAGCGTTGCAATAGGATTATCATCCCAATACCAAGCAGTGGCAATACGTTCTGGCGTTGAGTCTGCAACCGTTTTATACACTTCAAAAGCTTCTTTGTAAAACTTACTTGTTTTCACCGAATCAAAAGGTGTCGGGCGCACAGGCTTGAATTGTGCTGCCGAATCAAGCACTAATGGACGCATTTTGTTCCAATTTGGCTCAAGAGCATCTGCATAATCAGGCATAGTTGGTCGCCAAACCGATTCGTCTTGCTGCTTGATACTGTATTTAGGCATCGAGCGTATGATACCATATTTGTCGCCCATACTCCATTTCAATACGGCACCACCAATAGTGTCGCCGAGAGCGATAGAACGGTCAAAAACAGCTTTTGGCATACCGACTTTCTTGAATTGAACCATCAAACTATCCCAATGAATATCCATACTATCGCCTGAAAAAGTTAGTTGTTTGCCCACTTTGTAATAGGCTTTGAGTGCTGCGAGAGGCAGGCATATCTCCTTTCCTGCCTCCGCCTTGGGCATGTCGGGCATGTCTTTCAACTGCCCTGCAAGGCTGTTATACTGAGGGGTCTGTGCATTCAGGGCTTCGTAAGCAGCGATATGGGCATACGCATATATCCGTGCGGCAACCATCGGTGGGAATAAATCATGCTTGATAACATGACTTAAACCTATGAAAGATTGGTGCAAAAACTCTGGATTTGCTGCGTCTTGTTGATAGTTTGGGTTGGGTTTCTCTTGAGTTTGGCAACTCAAAAAGAACAAAAGAGTAGAGAATGAGAGCGTTGTAAGAATCGTTTTTAATACATTCATTATTGTCACTTTTTTTAAAATTGAATAAACGGACGTAAAGTTAAGAAAAATGGAAAGATACTGAGGGGTATCTAAAACAAAGCATGAGTCATCCCGAATTTCGTTGTTACAAAATTCGGGATGTTCCATGTTTGCCATTTACCACTGGTCCTTTACATTTTAGTTAACTTCAACTGATATGTCTTTTTTTCTGTTTGGACTTGCATTAAATAAATACCCGCTGGTTGGGCAGTTAGATTCAAAGACTCCTGCCAATCACTTGAGATCTGCCCTATTTTTTTTGACAAAAGCTGTTTTCCTGTGGTGTCAAATACCTTGACAGTCAATGATTTAGCGTCAAAGTTTTTCAAAGCTAACGTGAAAGTCCCCTCTTCAGAAGGGTTTGGAAAGGCTGTGAGCATCGGAATACTGAGGGGGGTATTTTCTATGGCGGTTCGTATGCTGCTCTCGATATTGATGTTGTCAATGTATAAACGATTGTCGTTTTCAGGAGAAAAGACCAAACCCAGCATGACAACGCTGTCTTTATAAGCCGCCAAACTGACCGTGTCGCGCCGCCAATGACTTGTACGAGTCGGTTGCCACAACTGCCCATAAGTTGTGCTGTTAGCGAGGTCAAAACGAGTTTTTAGATAACTTGTTGGATTGAATGTTCGCCCACAATCCGTTGACACAATGATCGCTAAACTCGGAGAACGGAAAACCGACAGCAACTGAAACGACACATCAAAACTCAACTGCGGACTGCGGACACCTGACAAATCGCACAACCATGTTAATAATGTGTCTCTAACGCCACGAGTAGGGTACAACTGACCATCAAAAATGGCTGTTGTTGTCTGTGAGCCATCACTGCCTAAGATATTGGTTGCTTTTGCCCAAGTCGTTGGACCAGATGAGGAAGCAATTTGCAAGCCATCGGGTGGGAAAGGTTTGTTGTCAAAAGTCTCTGCGAGAGGCGCACGGAAACGGTCGCGTACATAAACATCTGTGCTTAATGTGTCATTCGATGCGTTGGCATCGCCTTCTAATTTTGTCCATACTTTAAATTTGAAAGTGCCTACCGATGGAAAAGTCACTTTTTGAGGCAGTACATATAATATGGAGTCATTGGTTTTTATTTTTTGTCGAACAACAGATTGAAAAGCGGCATTTGTACCCACTTGATAACCCAAACGGAAGGAATCAATGTCCGAAACGCTGAAATTTTTAACCCAAATACTGAGGGGTCTGTCCAATCCATCTCGGCAAGCGTATATCGTTCCTTCGATACTTTGACCCATCCGCAAGGCTTGTAAATCTTTTATGCCTGGACAAGCTGTCAAATATCGTGGTTTTGGAATCGCATTCACACGCCTGCCCAAGCCACCATCTTGCAATACAGGACGGACGCTGAACCAAGCAGAATCGTTCCAATTGATAGGTATTGCCACAAAATTGCTGCTCGTCGTAAGTATTGAATCCATGTATTTTGCCCCCAAACGACAAATTTGGTAAGCTTTTGCACCTGGAACCGTGTCAAAACCTAAGTAAGTGGAATCGTTACATATATATTTGACAGCCAATTTATTTGTCAATCGAGATACAGTAAATAACTCATCGCTGAGGTCGCTGATGATGGTATTGTCCAAAATTTGGCGCACCCGCACACACGCCTTGCCCGTTGCTTCGTCTGGCACAGACCAACGCAAGGCACGTAAGTCGCC
>JAYTMI010000925.1:0-3260 GCA_043728625.1 Saprospiraceae bacterium
GAACGCGATTTCGACGTGTCGGTGAATATTTCTTTGCTCAATGCAGCTAAGGAATTATCTTTGATCAATCAGACCATATTGCCGCCAAACCTCGTCAAAAGACTGTCAAAAAACACCTATGCCGTCAATATCAATTCTAAAATTGATGCGTCCAACTTAGATTTTTTCCTCCGGAAAAACTTTGAATCATCGGCATTGACCGAGGATTTCGATTATGCTATTTACGATTGCCACGACGAAAAAATGGTTTATGGCAAATACGTCAGTTACTCCGCGTCCTCACGAGACTCACTTAAAGTAGATAAAAACCTACCGATGTTGGACAATGCGACCTACTATTTCGTTGTCCGTTTTCCAAAACGGGAGTCTTCGATATTTTCAGGCATCAGTTTCATGTTGGTTTTTACAGCTATTTCGCTACTAACCGTTATCTTTTTCATCTATGCATTGAGCGTAATTTTGCGTCAAAAACGTTTGTCGGAATTGCAAAAAGATTTCATCAACAATATGACGCATGAGTTTAAGACACCGATTTCGACGATAAAAGTTGCGGCTGATGTCTTTATTTCAAACCCCTCAGTACAAAGCGACCCACGACTCGCACGTTATGCTCAAATCATTAGAGAACAGAATCATCGCCTGAATGCACAAGTTGAAAAAGTTTTGCAGCTCACTCGAATTGATAGAAAAACACTTGAACTCAATAAAGAAGTTATCAATTTGCATGAACTTTTAGCGACCATTTTGCCTTCTATACAAGTAAAAATCGAAGAAAAAGAAGGTATTTTGAATCAGGAACTAAAAGCGTCTCAACCTTATATCAATGCCGATTCATTACATTTGACAAATATTTTGCATAACTTGCTGGACAATGCGATGAAATACAGCCGAGATGGTAAGCCTGAAATTACGATTCAAACCCTTGATATGGGCAAAAATCTCCGCCTTGTCGTTCAAGATAAAGGTGTAGGGATAGACAAAGAGCATCATAAAAAAGTGTTTTTCCGTTTTTATCGCGTTCCTACGGGCAATATCCACAATGTAAAAGGGTTTGGCTTAGGACTTTTCTATGTCAAAAACATTATTTCCGCACATGGCTGGCACATTGACCTAGAATCAGAAGTGGGTAAAGGGACTCGGGTAATAGTGGATATTCCAAAAGTAATTGAGGCTACTGTACCTATCAAAATTAAACCTACGGAATCGTATGCCTAATTCAGGGTATTTTGAAAAAATACCCTGTGAAAAAGATACCCCCTCAGTATAAGCGGTTTGTAATTTATTGAAAATCAACTACTTTTGCAAAAAACCAAGGGAAGCCTGTTTAGAAAAGAAAACTTGATATTTTATGAAAGCACATTTATTTTATGTTGAAGACGACGAAAGTTTGAGTTTTGTTACACGTGACAACCTTGAGCTTCAAGACTATAAAGTCACCTATTGCGCCACTGGAAAAGAAGCGATGGAAACGATTCGACAGGATAGTTTTGACCTCTGTATCCTTGATGTGATGTTGCCCGATATCGATGGTTTTACGATTGCTGAGGAAATTCGGAAATTCAATACGCAAGTACCGATTATCTTTCTGACGGCTAAATCTATGAAAGAAGACCGCATTCGTGGGCTGCGGCTTGGGGCTGATGATTATATGACAAAACCATTCAGCATTGAGGAGCTGATTCTGAAAATAGAGATTTTCCTTCGCCGTTCAAAAGTGAGTACCGCACCCCTACCCACCTATTTGACAGTGGGCAATTATCTTTTAGACTATAAAAATTTGACTTTGAAATTTGGCGATGAATCCAAGAATCTGACCCAAAAAGAAGCCGATTTACTTAAAATGTTCCTCGAAAACAAGCAAGAAGTCATCAAACGCTCTCATATTTTAGAAACACTTTGGGGCGAAGACGATTACTTTTTGGGGCGTAGCTTGGACGTTTTTATTTCGCGCTTGCGCAAATACTTGAGCAAAGACCCACGTATTAAGATTGAAAATATCCATAGTGTTGGGTTTAAAATGAAGGTTGAAGGGTCATAATTTGCCCCCCTCAGTATTTTTACAGTATTCCGCTAAAAACATGAATCATGTTTGTTTTGTATTCAACAACGGAATCAACAAACTACTGAAGAATATAAGACGCTCTTGAACCACCCGCACCAAGAGTCGCTTGCGCCCGTGCTTTTTGTCCTGTTGTGAACATATACATACAAGCGTCATTTGTATAGTCCATATAGTTCATCCACATTTTAATAGGTTTACCAGAGCAACGGCTTTTGATACCTGGATCAGGGCAACCATAATTGGCGACGTCATGTGCAGGTGTGTCACTTACTTGGTCATTACCACATTTTGCATCGCCCCAGATATGGCGTAAATTGAACCAGTGACCGACTTCATGTGTTACCGTTCTACCTTTGTCATAAGGAACATAAGAGCTATTGCCAAAAGCACTATATAAACAAACAACACCATCGGTTGCAGCATTTCCTCCTGGGAATTGGGCATAACCCAATAAACCGCCGCCCAAGTTACAAGCCCACATATTCAACATCGTTGTTGGGTTTACGGGGTCTGAACCGCCTTGGCTTGATTTCTTAACAGGGTCTCCTGAATAGCCAAATGAGGTGGCAGTCGTAGATTTGCGAACAATTTGGGAAAGGACAAAATTAATTTCACAATCGGCTGCAACACTTGTAAAATTAGAAGGTACGAGCGTCCTATCCTCGTTCAACTTACGAAAATCGGCATTCAAGATAGCAATCTGTGATTGAACTTGCGCGTCCGAGATATTTTCATCGGCTGTTTTGTAAACAACATGAACGACAACAGGAATCGTTACAACAGTACGAGGTGTTAAACCTTTTTCATATTGAACAACAAAACGAGACGTAAAGTCTTCAATCTCTTGTTGATTCTCCTTGAATTGTTGGTTTTTTTCCATCAAAGCCTCATTGTACTCATGGGTAGCACATTTGCGTGATAAAGAGCTCAATTCAATTGTTGGTTGGTCGTCACCGATAGTAGATTGATTGAAGATATTGTCTTTCTGACAAGCCACGAAAAAGAGCATTAATATGCCTGCCAAAACAGGAACGAATTTGATGTAATTCAATTTCATAAAAATTTGATTTTTAGATAATATAGGTAAAAGAGATTATTGATGTATCGAATAAATAACTTGGGCAAACCTAAGAATAATGATTGGAATATAAAATTACATTTTTTGGGCTTTTTCGGAGAAAATTTCAGCAGTATCCTT
>JAYTMI010000926.1:0-4785 GCA_043728625.1 Saprospiraceae bacterium
GAAACAATAAAAGCAGGGCTTTTGCCCATTTATCATTTCAGGATTTTCATTCAAAAGTGGCTTTTCAAAAAAAAGATTTTGAAATAAATACGATTATAATAAAACGCAGAAAGGAACGCCGAAAATCTAATTGATTTCCGACATTCCTTCGCTATTTCTTACTAAGCCACAATGTCAACGCTGACTTTTTTAGCAAAAACAACCCTATCAGAGCGAAACGATAATTATAAAAATATGCCCGTTTGCTATCAGGGTTTAGAAATCAGTTTTTACTTCTTCTTCTTGTGGCGGTTTTTCCGAAGTCTTTTTTTACGTTTGTGCGTCGCAATTTTATGACGCTTTCTTTTTTTACCGCAAGGCATTGGCTTACTATTTTTAAAAGTTTATAAAATAAAGTCAGAGAATTTGGCATTAAAAATGAGTAAAAAAACCCTTTTTTTCATACTTTTTACCTCAAAACCCAATATTGTTTCTAAAACGGCTGCAAAAGTAATAAAGTAAATGGTAAATTGGAAAGCGATTCGTGTTTTTGTTTAGATATTCACATTTTATTCTTCTTTTCATTCATTCTTTTTCACCCTTCACTCTATTTCGTATGGATTTTTTATCTCCTAAAATCGAACAATATGCTGAAGCGCATACCTCGCCCGAAAGCACAGTGCTGCAAGCCCTCGTTCGGGAAACCCATTTAAAAACCCTTGCCCCACGTATGCTGTCGGGGCATTTACAAGGGCGTTTTCTGAGTCTGATAGCTAAACTCATGCAGCCACGTCGTGTGCTTGAAATTGGCACTTTCACAGGCTATTCAACGTTGTGTTTGACTGAGGGGGTCGCCGACGGTGGGCTCTTATATGCGCTAGAAGGTAATGATGAATTAAGGCATATCATCGAAAAATACATTGAAAAAGCCGGTTTTAAAGAAAAAATCAAGCTTTTGATAGGTGATGCCTTAGAAATTATTCCTACTTTGGACGAAGTTTTTGACATCGTTTTCATTGATGCGGGAAAAAGAGATTATCCAATATATTGGGATTTAGTGATTGACAAAACCCGTTCTGGCGGTCTAATTATCGCCGACAATATCTTGTGGAGTGGGAAAGTTGTCGCAGAAAAAAAGGATTTTGACACTCAAATTCTCGATGGTTTCAATAAAAAAGTATTAGCCGATTCACGGGTCGAATGTGTGCTTTTGCCGCTTCGCGATGGTTTGATGATGGCTTTAAAAAAATAGTATGACACTTAAAAAAAATCACTATTGGCAAGATGTTTATGCCCTTGTTCGGCTCATTCCGAAAGGACGTGTTTCGACCTATGGTTCAATAGCGGTTTATTTGCGGCTGGGTTCGCCCCGCATGGTCGGTTGGGCATTGAATAATTGTGGACATGACCCCAATGACATTCCAGCGCATCGAGTGGTCAATCGTTTAGGTGAGTTGTCGGGTCGAGCGCACTTCAATCCACCCTCTCGTATGGGCGAATTGTTGAATGCCGAAGGTGTTGTGGTTGTAGATGATAAGATCCAAAATTTTGAAAAATATTTGTGGCATCCGCTTGAAGAACTCAAAGAAGATGCTGATTTGGATTAATTTAGGTTCGTTTTATAAATCAAAAGCAGTTTTTGTCATTCTGAGGACAATCACCATGTAAAGCGTTGGTGTTTAAAACCGAATGACGCAGCAAATGGGTTCGAGTAACCATGTTCGGGGAACTTTTAAAGTTCCCCGAACATAAAGTTCCTCTCCTACAAACGAAGCGCGTCATTCTGAATGAAAAAAACTGCTTTCGATCAGCCGTTGGATTTTATAATTTTCAAAAAATAAAAAAACTATGAAAATGCACCCCCTCAGTATTTTAGCCATTTTGAGCATCATTTTATGCCAAAGTTGCTCATTCAAAGCTGGTGTTGTCACTAAAAGTGATTTGAAAAAAATGACACCTGCCGAAGCCCTCACGCGCCTTGAAGAAGGCAATAAACGCTTCAATGACAACCAAATGAAGCGTTTCAACATTCGTGAACAACGCTATTATTTGGGTAAAAATGGACAATATCCGCCTGCGGTCATTCTTTCAGGGACGGATTCAAGGACAGCACCAGAACTCTTATTCAATCAAGGTCTCGGCGATGTGTTCTGCCTTCGTTCACCAGCGAGTGTCGTGACGGCTGAAATGGTGGCGGGCATGGAAAATGCTTGTGTTCGGATTGGTTCAAAAGTCATCGTCGTGCTTGTGCAAACGCATGACCTCTTTATCGAATTGGCTGTTGACAACGACTTGACGGGCAATCAAACCGCCATCAATTATCAACTCAAACCAGCTATTGACAATGTCAAACGCGATGCAAATTGGAAACGGTGGAAACGGGAGGATTTGCTCAACCTCGTTTTGCGTGAGCATTTGATGTTGTCGCTGCGCAAAATCCCTTCCATCAGCCCGATACTGAGGGGTATGCAAGAGCGTGGCGAGGTGTTTATTGTTGGGGCGATTTATGATATTGAGACGGGGAAAGTGGCTTTTTTGAAAAGCGAACAATAAAGATTTTGTGTAATTAAAAACGGTTAACTGTTTAAAAATCAAATAGTTAACCGTTTTTAATTTGTATCCGTTATAGAATTAATTCTTCATTATTTTTTTGCGAAACAATAGACAACATTGACAGCAATAGCATTCGAGTAATCCCCGTGCAATCCCCAAGTGTTACTGGATACAGCATCAGAGTTGGTTTGCTTAACACCTGAATATTGGTAGGAAAGGCTCACATAAGGAACCGTTTCAAGGTTAATATAAAAAGAAGATGATATATCAAATTGAACACCTAAAAGGTAACCTAAACCAACATTCGCACCATACATTGTTTGTTTAAGAGATGTATTTGACCCCTCGGAGGAGGAAAAATTAAAGCCTAAACCGCCTTGATACTGTAAACCACGAATAAACTTTAATCTTTTGCCAATTTCCCGCCTTTTCTCTTTGCCGATACTCAAAGAGGTGTTTAATCCATAGCGGCTCATGGTTTCATTGTGTTGGAGATCAATATTGGCGAAGCTAAAATTATAGCGTTTGTAAAGATTTTCGCCTATTTGTTTTTTGTAAATAAAACTTGGATTTAGATTTGTAAGAGAAAGGTTAGAAACATGTAAACCGATTTCACGTATTTCATTTTGAGCGTTTGAGAGAAATGGGAGCATAGAAAATACTATAAAAAGGACTCGAAAGTAAAGGTATTTTGACATGGTAAACTTGTTTTGAATGTGAATGAAAATTTATTTTTTAGGATAACGAAGTTAGTAAGGCTTATGTATTAAAATTAACAATATTTTAACGTATTCTCATAGGGTTGGTGTATCCTAAATAAATAGTAAAAGGTAAATAAAAACAGCTAACCCAATGACAATCATCAAGTTAGCTGTTGTTTCTTATAAAAAAATCAGCAAAAATCTGTCCAATCAGACAAATCAGTGGTCTAAAATAATCAATTCATTAAACCCACAAAATCATCAAACAAATACTCCGCATCATGTGGACCAGGAGAAGCCTCAGGGTGATATTGAACTGAAAAAACAGGCTTTCCTTTTACCTTTATTCCTTCAATCGTATCGTCGTTCAAATTGATGTGTGTGATGTCAATCGTATCCGATTTTGAACGGATTACCGAGGGGTCAACGCCAAAGCCATGATTTTGGCTGGTCACTTCACAACGACCTGTAACTAAATTCAAAACAGGATGATTGATGCCGCGATGCCCATTGTGCATTTTGTAGGTCGGCACGTCGAGCGCACGAGCGAGGAGTTGATGACCTAAACAGATACCAAAAGTTGGTTTGCCTGTTTTCAAAATTTCTTTTACCGTTTCGACAGCATAATCCATTGCACCAGGGTCGCCTGGACCATTTGAAAGGAAATAACCGTCGGGATTCCATGCAGCGATGTCGGCAAAAGGCGTTTTGGCTGGAAACACTTTAATATAGCAGCCACGCTTTGCAAAATTGTTCAAAATCGCTTTTTTGATACCAAAATCAAGGGCAGCGATGCGGATTTTAGCATTTTCGTCGCCTATGAAATATGGTTCAGCCGTCGTAACGAATGACGATAACTCCAATCCGTCCATACTTGGTACAGCGTCAAGACGTTGCTTTAGCTCATCTAAATCCGTAATTTCACTTGAAATAATGGCATTCATAGCACCTTTGTCGCGGATATGGCGAACAATTTGGCGGGTGTCCACATCTGAAATACCGACCATACCTTCATTATCGAAGTAGGTTTGGATGTCCGTATCGGCTTGTGAGCGAGAGTATTTGACATTAAATGTCTTGCAAATCAAACCTGCGATTTTCATATCATCAGATTCAACATCCGTTTTTTTAGTCCCATAATTGCCGATGTGAACGTTGGTAGTGACGAGAATTTGACCGTAATAAGAAGGGTCAGTAAAGATTTCTTGGTAGCCCGTCATGCCTGTATTGAAGCAGATTTCGCCTGTGGTGGTACCGATTTTTCCAGCAGCTTTGCCGTGCCAAACAGTACCATCTGCAAGCATCAAAACGGCTGCGGTACGAGAAGGAGATTCAATCATTATTGTCTAATTATCTGGTGATGTCTAATTAGGGCGCAAAGTTAGCAGATGTGGCGTGTTTTTTTTAATTTTTAATTTTAATTTTTAAAAAAATCGCCCCCCCTCAGTATAACACATAAAATTTTCTACTTTTGTCATAATCAATTATTATCAACAAGAATGTAAACTTAATAACGGCAACCAACGCTTATGAAATCATTCAGTCTTTTTAC
>JAYTMI010000927.1:0-2400 GCA_043728625.1 Saprospiraceae bacterium
AAACTGTTTGCTTATGCCTTCCGTCGTGGGTTTGAATCGGAGTTGATTGGTGATGTTTTGAAGCGTATGCGGCTTGGGGAGAATGAATTTTGAAAAAAAGGATATAAACCCTATTGATAACTCTAAGAATTCAAACCTTTTTTTTAATTTCGTTTTTCGATGATTATTGATTGACTATAAACCTATTTGAAAAAATCTTTTTAGAAAAACAATTTATGGATAAGACATTAAAAGCTCAAATTCGCAACCTCATTTCCAATGCTAAAACGGATCAAGCACTCGATGCCTTTATTCAATGGGCAAATACGTCTGGATCAGACTTAGGGAATGACTTGATTGGGTTAAAAGCTCAATATTCGTCGCTCAAACGCAATGAAAATTTGGGGCTTATTAGCTTTTCGGAGGCGAATATAAAGCGGGCGCAAATATCGAATGGCGTTTTGCAGATTTTGGAAAGTGCTGATGACTCTGTACAGCAGCCATCCATTCTCATACAGACGGATACAAGGACTATTGTTTCAGGCAACGCTGATTCAACAACGAAATTACGTAAAACTATCCTTTTCATGGGTGCAAACCCGCCGGGGACGAAATATCTACAACTTGAAATCGAACACAGCCGTATTGCGACTAAAGTGGGTAATAAGTGTAATTTAGAGACTGAAAAGTTCTTGAATGCGGGTGATATTCCAGAATTGATTTCTAAATATAACCCGAATATTATCCATTTTTCAGGTCATGGCAAAGATCCTGTAACAGGAGAGTCGGGTACGACATCGGATAATTCACGTGGTATTGGCTATGCTTTACCGGCTGGTTATGAACAGCAGGGCGGTATTGTTGTTTTTGATGATGATATGCGCGGAATGCGCATTATTGACGATGATTCTCTTGCTTATTTGTTCGATGCAACGGTCAATGACCTCAAAGTACCCCTTGAAGTTGTGGTTTTCAACAGCTGTTATTCTGAATCACAAGCAAAAGCGATAGGTAAATTTGTACCTTATGTTGTTGGTTCTGCTTATGCACTTGATGATAATTTGGCATTGGCTTTTGCCGAAGGTTTTTATTTTGGTATTAGTAATGATAACACGATTGAAAAAGCCTTTGTAACGGGTAAAATCAATGTCGTTTTGCGAAAATCTAAAGCGAAGGATTTAATAGTTTTGTATAAAAATGGTGTAAAATTGGATTTATAAACCTTTATTTACTGAGGGGTATCCTTTTTGATATGACAATTGTAGAAAAATATAATCTAACGGCACTCGACGTTGACCGTATCATCGAAATGGCTTGGGAAGACCGCACGCCGTTTGAAGCGATTACGTTTCAGTTTGGTATATCAGAAGCGGAAGTCATCGCTTTGATGAAGTTGGAAATGAAAGACAGCAACTGGAAAAAGTGGCGTGGGCGTGTACAAGGACGCACGACGAAGCACCGTGAATTGCGAGAGGTAGGGGTACTGCGTTTTAAAAGCCGAATGCAAAAACTGTCAGGGAATCGAATTTCTAAGAAAAAATATTGAGTTATTGTATTGATAATAATTGTTTTATAAATAACGAATAAACGTCTTCTCCGAAAGAGAAGGCGTTTTTTTCGTTATATTAACAACCTGTGTGGAAAACTTTTTTAAAGAAAAGTGTTGAAATATTAGGTGACTACTACTACTACTTTGCCCTCGAATTAACAATTTTTCTTTAACTTTTTTAAAATGGTAAACTTATGAAAAACGCATTAAAGAACCTAAAAGCCGAGTTGGTCACGCTTAACAAGGATGCACAAGTGCAGATTAAGGGTGGAACGGGTGAGACACCCCCCTACTACAACTGCTGTTGTAATTGAGGACATCGCAGGCTTTTAAACTGAAAAACGCCTCCTCATACTGAGGGGGCGTTTGTTTTTTATTCGAGTTCGGCGAGTTTTTCTAAAATCCACTTTTCAGAGGCGATGCCTATTTTCCGGTCTTCTTCCATTTCTTTTCTGATTAGCTCAATCTCTTTTATATCACCTGGTATTATTTTGAGCAATTTTCTGATATATTTCATTAGATTCATATAAGAGATACGCCTATCACTTGTGATTTCTTTATGCCGATTTAAGTATGTCTTAAAACTATCCATTAATGAATTCAAAGCTTCATCCGTATCTAATTCGTAATAAACTGCGAGCAAAATAGACTTTGAACTAAGATTATATACTAAATCATCATATTCAACTGATTGAAGAAGTGGTATTACTTTGTCATATTTTTTCTGATAAAAATAAACTAAGGCTTTGTTGTATGATACAGCATTTTTTCTAAAGTCAGGGGGTAGTTTATTTTCATAATCATTAATAAATTGCTCTGCCCACGCATATTCATTTAGTCGTAATGATGTCATAACAGCATTTCTGAAATAC
>JAYTMI010000928.1:0-1709 GCA_043728625.1 Saprospiraceae bacterium
TTTTGCTTCGGCATCTTGCGCTTGAATATCTGTTGTTGCTGAAATTAGAAGAAATAGAGCTACCGTGCATGAAACATGAAGCTGGATTCGTGAAGCTAAGATAAATGTTTGATTTTAGAATTTGGTGAAATAACGTTTTGTTGCAGTAATAAAAAACAAAATACCCAGCAGGGTTAACATAAGGCTTTGTGCTTGACATGGTGTTTTATCATTAGAGGGGTAAACATAAAAACATTGTTTTGAACAGCCTATTACAGTTTTTGGCGTTATTCGGAACTTTTTTTTACATTTTGAAAAAACGTCTTTGACTTCAAGACTGTTTTGCGGCGTTTTTCGATGGTTTTTATCTAAAACGCTATTGTTTAGTTCCTTATCTTGTTCAAAAAAGCATTATCGTTTTTGGCGTTTTTCGAAAAAAGGTGCATTTCTGCTTTGAAATAAAAAAAATAACAATTATGCTCATCCACGTTTAGTTCAGGGCAAACTAAGTTTAGTTTAACCCTATCCAAGCTTAGTTTAGTTTAGGGCTATCCACGTTTAGTTTTTGGGTTCTCTGCCAATTTTTGTAATGGGTTGTAAAAAGTTCGGGGAGCTTTGAAAGCTCCCCGAACTTGGACGCACTTTTAACTTGTTTAGAGAACCAAAAATTATTCTCGACTTTTTTTTAAAGTTGGTCACTTTTCAAAAATTATTCTCATCTTTTTTTCAAACATGGTCACTTTTCAAAAATTATTCTCATCTTTTTTTTAAACATGGTCACTTTTGAAAAATTATTCTCTATTTTTTTTCAAACTTGGTCACTTTTCTAAATTTATTCTCGTCTTTTTTCAAACTTGGTCTCTTTTCTAAATTTATTCTCGTCTTTTTTTCAAACTTGGTCTCTTTTCTAAAAAAAATAAACATGCCAGATATTGAGGAGGGGGGGGTAATGAATTAAAAAAAAATAAAATTATTTTTTTTATTAATACAGCTCATGCAAAAATAGAACACAAAACCAAATTATATTTTAATTTTATTTGTTTTGAAATAACCATACAAATTTTATTTTAAAATAATAGTAAAAATAAAATATAATTCCGAAAGGGCTGCTACAATTCTTGTTTAAAACCGAAGGGAATCAATTTTACCATCAAAAATTTGGCACATATTTTGCTTCATATTATTTGTTATAAATATTTTTTTAAATCCATAAATCAAATAAAAATGGCACTTTTTGTATCACGTGATTTTAAAAATTACATAGATGACAGACTGTTATCTTTTGGCAACACGGTTTATCAAATGATGTCCGTAGATGACAAATATCCGGCATTTCAGCCCTATTTTGGGGGTCTCAATGACAGCAAAGCGGCTTTTGTTATTGCCATAGCCAATGCCGTCCCTGGTGGACGAGACCGCATAGACGATAAAAAAAATGCGCGCTTGTCCTTAATCTCAATTTTGGAGAACTTAGCCTTTCAAATCGAGCGCACGCCCAATGTCACAGAGCGTTTTATCATAGACGCTGGTTTTGAGGTGCGTAAAACCAAAACCCAATCCCTCAAAACACCCATCACAGAAATAGACATGCCGACAAATTTTGTTGCCGTCAATGTGAATAAGCCAGGCTGTGCCAATTTGAAATGGGGTAAAGTAAAAAATAGGGTCAACTATGGCATCCGCTTCAAACCACTGGCTGAAACTGTCTGGCAAAACGGTATCTACAACGA
>JAYTMI010000929.1:0-10738 GCA_043728625.1 Saprospiraceae bacterium
CATCGAGTTGTTGAATTGAAATGCCAAATTTTGAGCGTTCATGTGCCGTTGATATTTTCAAATTGCCCCCTGCCATAACCAATGGATTTAGGCGAATGCCCACTGGATAAGATGCGTGATATGTCTCTCCAAATTGCTTTAAAAGCGATATGGAATCCAAATGAATTTTGACACCGAGACTAACGGATTCTTGTATTTCTGCCCAAGGCACACCGCTTGGTGTGAAGCCAATTTGCTGTGGTTCAAAACCCGCACGCAGACAGAGTTTAACCTCCTCGATGCTGACGGTATCCACACATGACCCAAGGCGTTTCATAAACCGCAAAACGGACAAATTGGTCAATGCTTTGACCGCAAAGTTGATACGCAAGCGTGGGACATCAGAAAATGCCCCCCTCAGTATGTTGTATTGATTCTGAATGATTTGTGCATCATAGACATAAAGGGGCGTGCCATATTGTTCGCATAAATCAATGGGATTAATGCCTTGAATATCGTAATGAGAGCCGTTAAAATTCATAAAAGATAATGGTGAATGGTGAATCGAGTAACACGTTGTTATTGAGGGTGCGAAATTACTTAGAAATATTTTAATATCGAATAATGATTAACGAATGTTGAATAATGAAGTTTGGTAACGGTTTTACCCCCTCCTTAATATATTCGATATGCCCTAAAAAAAGCGTCCTGCTTCGGGTGAAGCAGGACGCGCGACTTAAGGATTGTTTGGAAAATTATTTCAACACGGTTATGTTGCCTTTCTTAAAAAACTGCTCTCCTTGTTGGCAAACGCCTTTGACGTAATAGCCATAAACATCGGGACAAACGGGTTCACCGTGGAATTTTCCATCCCAACCGATGCTTTTGTCTTTTGTCACAAATACTTGCTCACCCCAACGATTGTAAATAACGAATTCGACAGAGGTTAAATAGTCACCACGTACAAATATCACATCGTTTGTACCATCACCATTTGGTGTAAAGGCACGTGGAATGAAAATATACGGCTCATTACACTCAGGTTTGAGAACACGCACGGTAACTTGTGCTGTGTCGGTACACCCAAAATTATCTTTTACCGTCACAATATAAGTAGTAATGTCCTTAGGTGTTGCAGGTGTCGAAGCAGCATTCGGATTGGTAACAGTACCTGAAGGCGACCACGCATAAGTATAGCCTGTGCCAGTTGGACCAGCATTGAGCGTTAAAGCGTCATTGATATAAATGGTTTTTGCCGTTGCTGTTGCCTTAGCATCAACGACATGTGATTTTAATGTAATGGTATCTTTCAAAGTACAGCCAAACTGATTTCTGTACGTTCCGATGAGTATGCCATCTGCATTGGCGCGAACAATAGGACGAAGTGAGTCATTGCCTGTGAAACCTGATATCAAGCTCGGCGGTGACCAAGTAACATTTAAGCGATCTCCAGCATTCAAATTTGTTACTGTAATAGGTTTATCAATGCTGACGCACAGGTCAACTGTCGCTGTACGATTGATGTTTATGGTGTTGTTATTAACGATGATACTATCAGTTGACGAACAATTATCAGCATTTTTACTGCGGATGTAATAGATATTTCTACCAGTTGTTGGCGTAACGAGTAAAGTAGCACCTGTTCCGGCAACGGGTGTAAATGTTCGGTTGTTTGACCATTCAAAATTTCCTTCACTGCTTGTTCCTTTCAGTGTAATGCGGTTGTTGGAACAAACCGTTGTGTCATTGCCAGCATCAACCGTCACGGCATCTTTATCTGATACGTTTACATTAATAGTCACTGTATTCAAACAAGATAAATTTGTTGGAACCAATGTGACTGTAAATGTTCCTGCCCGTGAATAGGTATAATTTGGGTTATTGGCAACTGAACCAGCCGATGGATTGCCTGGGTCGCCAAATATCCAACGCCATTGACTTGCATTCGGACTGGTATTGAAAAACGAAATTTTGAAAGGCTCGCAACTGCGTTTCCACGATAAGTCTGGCGTGTTGATATTAGGTACTGTAACCACCAAAGCCGAGTCTTTTTTAATACATCCGTAAGAGTTTGTAATTGTAACAAATGTTTTTGTTGCACCTGCAAGAGCGGGTGTAATGGTTGTTGATGCCGTTGTTGCGCCATTCGCCCATAAATATTTCGGCGTAAAATTCGGATTTTGGTTATTCGCTGTTATGCTGACAGGCGTATTAACGCAAGTCATAACTGTATCAGGTACATCTACTTTGATAATATCAAGAGGGAATCTCAAAAGTAAAGTATCCAAACAGCCTTCTGCAGAACGCGCGATGAGACGTGCTTCGCCTACGAGCGTACCAAATAAAACATCTGGGCTTTTGACCGTTGAAGTCCGATTTCCTGTAAACAACCAAGAATAAGTGATACCCGCTGACTGTGCTGTTGAGTTATTAGTCAAACGCATAATAATGCTGTCTCCAATACAACCCTGTGGTTGAAGAGCCGCTTGTGCTTTGACAGAACCTGTATCCACGATTCTTAGGTTTGACAAGGTAGTTGTACAACCATTTGAATCTGTTATAATAACAGAGTAAGCACCCACTCCAAGTCCAGTACGGTCTTTAGGTTGCGTTATACCTGTCAAGTCACTCCATTTGTAGGTAAAAGGCGTTGTGCCACCTATGGGTGAAATGCTGATTTGACCATTTACTTTACCGCATGTAGCGTTTGATATAGAAGGTATGGCGTTAATAGTAGATGTCGTTGATGGTACATTAACAGAAGAAGATGGTGAAGTACAGCCTTTTGAATCTGTTACTGTAACTGTATAATTACCCGCAAACAAATTAATGATGGTTTGGGTTGTTGCGCCATTACTCCAAAGGTAGGTGAAAGGCGCAGTGCCGCCTGTGACAGTTGCGACTGTTGCAGTTCCTGTTGCACCTACACAAATCGCGGGTGTTGAATTTGGCATAACAACGATATTGCTAATCGCTCCAACTTCAACGGTTGTGGAACGCGTACAACCTGTTGCATCAGTAACCGTTACAAAATAAGGTCCCGCAGCTAAACCGACAATTGTGGCAGTCGTTCCGCCATTGTGCCAACGATAAGTAAACGGAGATGAACCACCTGTTACGTTTACAACCGATGCCGTACCTGTTGCACCGCCGCATACTGATGGTGTCGTTGCAGTTGATAAAACGATATTAGAGTTTGCGCCAATAACAACTGTTGTGGCAGTCGAACAGCCAGATACATCATTCACTGTTACTGTATAAGAGCCAAGAGGTAGCCCCGAAATTGAAGCTGTTGTTGCGCCCGTACTCCATATATATGTGTAAGGTCCAGCACCGCCTGATATAGCTGTTACGGTTGCAGTCCCGTTTGCCGCATTGCAATCTGCTTTTGTATTAGAAACCGTAATTTGAAGACCGTTTGTTGCTTGTACTTCTACTGAACGTGAAGCGGTGCAGCCTGCGGCATCTGTAACTGTTACATAATATATGCCTATACCAACGTTTGAAATTGTTTGTGTTGTTGCTCCATTATGCCAACGATATGTATAAGGAGCAGTGCCGCCAGAAACGCTTGAAACAGTTGCCATACCTGTACTACTTCCACAAGAGGTCGGTGATGAAGAAACCGCCATATTAATATTGCCTTGTCCTTGAATCGTAAAGGAAGCCGTAGCCGTACAACCACTCGCATCAGTTGTCGTCACAGTATAATTACCCGCAGAGAGGTTTGATACTGAGGGGGTCGTTGCGTTGTTGCTCCAACGATAAGAATAAGGAGCTGTACCGCCTGAAATTGAGGTAATAGTCGCTGTACCTGTTGCGCCACCACAAACCGAATTCGTGAAAGCGGTTTGTAGAACCAAATTGCCAATAGATTGAATATTAACGGATTGTGAAGATGTACAACCACCACCATCTGTAACAGTTACGGTATAAGTACCTGCCGAAAGGTTTGAAATGGTCGCCGTTGTTGCACCATTGTTCCACCGATAAGAATAATCGCCGATGGCACCACCTGTCACATTAACAGTTGCTGAACCAGAGGCAACACCGCTACAACTGGCATCTGTTTTTGTAATATTCAAGCCCAAAACGCCTGTACTGACCTTAAAAAATGTATCTTTTTGACATCCTGCGGAATCTGTAACCGTCACAAAGTAACCACCTTGTGCTAAATTTGTTACAGTATTGCCCGTTGCGCCTGTACTCCAACGGACTGTTAACGGTGCCCGTCCGCCTGTTGGCGTAACCGTAGCCGTTGCAGAGCCTGAACATTGACCTCTAACGACTAAGTTTGGTTTAATGACCGCAGGTTCGAAAACAGTTCCAGTTGCCACTTTAGTACAACCCAACGCATCCGTAACAGTTACCGAATAATTACCACCTGGTAATGGAAAAACGATACCTGTCGTTGCACCTGTACTCCATAGATATGAGAGTGGCGGCGTACCGCCGTCAACCCATGCTTCAGCCGAGCCATCACAAGCACCTCCACAAGTGGCGGCTTTAGCGATGACCATGACTTTAAGCGGTTTGACATTGACTACCTTTGTCATTGTACAACCTTTTGCATCTGTGACGGAGAGGTGATAAGAACCTATGGCAGGGGCAGTCAATGTTGCACCACTCGTCATTTGGTTCGTGCCCAAATCACGCCAAGCGTAGGTATAAGGCGAAATACCACCCGTTGCCGAACCTACGTAAGAAGCACCTGCGTCGCATGAATTACCAATAACCGTAGCAATGGGAACGAGTAAAGGCGGCTGTCCAACTGAAAAACTCTTGGTTGTCTGACGATTGACCGCATCCGTTACCGTAACGATGTAATTGCCCGTTGGAACGCCAGAGAGGGTTTGTCCGCCGCCTTGTCCGTTGCTCCAGCTATAAGAATACGGCGCAGTTCCCCCTGTTGTGGTAGCCGTTGCTTCGCCATCTGTCCAGCTAAAACAAGTCGGTTCTTTAACCGAAATGGAGACAGAAATTGTCTGAGCTTGTACCCCTATTGGCAAGAAGACAACAAGGGTTAAAATGCTTATTTTCAATATTTTATAGAGACTGTTCATGTCTTGTCTTTTTTTTAAAGTATCGAGATTTGGGTAATTTTTTTCTATTATTGAAACTTTAGATAAGGTATGACCTCATCCCTATTGTTTTTTATAATGCACATTGTTTAAGATAATGATGTCTTTAATAACAACCTTCCTTTCACGTGAAGCCTCAATACTATAGATAGAAGCCGCATTTTTTTCATCATCATTGACATTCGGATTGACTTCGCCATGCGGCAGTACACTTACTTTCAACTGACCGCTTTTGATGTATTTCTTTAAAGAACCGCCGCTAAAAGTTGAGAAATAATTTATAACAGAATTGACACGACGACCTGACAGTTTTTGGTTGTATTCTGCATTCGCTAATGGAGAAGCATAACCTTCTAAAACGATTTCGAGTTGATGACCGTTTTGAAGATACGATTTCATTATGTTTGAATAACCAACCAACTGCTCGTAACCTTTCTTGATGTCTTTTTCAAAAAAAGTATTCATTTCATTTGAAGCGACCCCACCGTTTGCTGCCAACATTTTATTGAAAGCATTGATGAAATTACTTTTACGGATAATATATGGGCGATATGTTTCACTATAAGTCGAAGACGTTGATTCTTTAGTTGCTTCACCTACAGGCTTATCATTGTCAAAATATAAGGGTAACGGCAAGCCGCCAAATGGTGACAAAAACATCGTATCTGTTACCGTCGAATTGCCCCCCTCAGTATTACTGCTCGATTTACTAACCGTCGTTTCGCTATAGCCTGCTGCTGAGCCTTTTACTACGTAGTCTTTTGACAAATCAACACTATAATAATATTTTTTGCCTTTTTTCTTCGCTTTGCCAACCATTTTGTCAGCATATGAGTCATACAACTCAACAGAAGCACCTTTTTTAATGATTTCACCTGTATAAGAGTCCACAAAAACGACTTCATAGCGTTTTTGAGAGGCTGAATTTTTAGAATTTGACAATCCTTTTGCATTTCTTGTTTTTGAGACAGCCGTTGAGGTCTTACTACTGACACCATTTCCTTTCAAATACTCACCTTTATTGACGACTGAATTGATATTCGCTCTATCTACATCGCCCAAAGTTGTATTGTAAGGTGGTCTAGCTAATGCTTTTAGATCTAAATAGATACCCAATGCCTCACTGATACTATAACCATCATTTGGGTTGTATTGGAAAACGTTGATTTCCTTGATTTCAACTTTCCGTTCCTTCATGGCGCCAACGCTGAAAACAGACTTACGCCGATTGCTTGCGTCATCACTCACACCTTTATCGGCTTTTTCTTCGCCATAAGGTTTGACCTTTATTCGCAATTGACCATTTGCAAGATATGTGCGGAAAATACCTTCTTGATATTTTTCAAAATGATTAATAACTGCACTGACACGCCGAGAAGTGAGAATACGATTGTACTCATTTTCAGCTAAAGGAGAAGCATAACCTTCAAGCACGATTTCCATACCGTAGCCATTGGTCAAATATCCAATGAGTTTATTAGAATACTCATTCAGTTTGTCGTAGCCTAACTTGATATTATTTTTGAAAAAGTTAGAAATTTCATTTGCTCCACTGGCACTAACATCGTTATTGTCCTTGTAATAAGCTGTCAAATATTCAACTTGCTTGTTATAATAAGGTACATAGGTTTCACTATACGTATAAACCGTTGTCATTTTGCGAGAACGCGGGTCTGGATAATCGTTGTCATAATACAAGGTCAAAGGCAACCCACTGAAAGGTGTCAAATACAAAGAGTCTGTGTAAACAAATTTTGTTATAGTTGAACTCCAAGTCTCAATAGGGCGTAATTTAGAGTCATTTTCAAAAGTTTGTTTAAAAGCAATGAGCTGATAGGTTTTTCCAAACTCAATACCACCCCAAGTCATCAAGTTGCCTTTCAGAGTCTCAGTTGCATAAAGCATTTTACCATTTTCACTGCGAATTTCAACCGTTGCGCCGTCTAAGGCTTTGCGATTAATTTTATCAAAAACATAAATTTCTAATTTGAGATTTGGCTTCAATATCAATTTTTTCTTAATCGTTGTGATGGGCGCATAAATACCCTCATCAGTTATCATCATATCAGACGTAGCACCCGCTATTGCCAATTTAGCACCCGAAATGATTGTATTGAACCTTATTGTATCAGCCATATAGCCACTTTTTGAAGCAATAAGCTGATATTTTTTGTTGGGCAGAAGTGGGAAGTTGAAATTATTGCCTGTTTCATTAATTTTTTGAGTGATAATTATACCTGTTTCAAGGTCAACAAGTTCAATCTTACAACCAATAAGTGCTTTGCCGCCCTCTGCCAAAAAAGTTGAAGCGTCAAGATTGACCTGAATATTATGCTCATAAATATCGTTACAAACACAGTCCTTTTTGTCACTGCCACATAAACCGCCTGGACGGTTTGAAACAAAATAATACTTAGCATTTTCGGGACTAAAAGAAGCGTACATATCATCGTAACTCGTATTCATTGGATAGCCAATGTTTACAGACTCCTCAAAACCTGTTGCGCTCTTTTGAGAGGTAAAAATGTCAAAACCACCTAAAGTTTTACCCCCCTCAGTAGAAAAGGCTAAAATCTGTGGCCCGTTCATAAAAAAAGGCGTGATGTCGTCTTTAGTCGTGTTGATAGCGGACACATTAACAGGTGCATTGACCGTACCATTTGCCTCTATATCAGCCGCCCAAATATCTAAGCCGCCTTTGCCCCCTTTTCTATCTGAAACAAAATATAAAACGTCTTTTCCTTTGGCTTTGTCAAAACCGACATTCGGTTGAGTGGCTGTAAAGCCAGTGATATTGACCGTATTGGTATCCAACAGTGTTGGTTTGCCCCAAGTGCCATCAGTCGATTTCTCACGAAAATAGATTTGACAATAAAAAGCACTGCTTTCCTCTTGCTCACATAAATTATAGTATAAACGAGACCCCTCAGTATTCAAGGCATAATAAGCAGTATGAACACCATCCGCTTGTGAGTTTATTGCCAAAGGCAACGCTTTATCAACTAAATTGGAAGAATAAACATTCGTTACAGGAGCGGCATCTGGCGTTTTGAAATAAGCCGTCGTATAGTACAACAAATCACCATGCCAAATTGGAGCTGCGTCTATATATATGGTATTGACCATGTCGCTCAAATGAATGGGTTCATAAGGTCTCGTTAGAGTCATTTCTTTTGCCCAAGTCGTTGCTTCAATTTCAGCAGTTGCGGAGGTTGACATTTCTCCAGCAGTCGTTGTATATTTTTGAAATAAAGCAATAGCTGCGTCGTATTTTCCAAGACTTTTCTTAACCATTGCTAATTTATAGTCGAGCAAAGGTTGTGTTTTGTTTAAATCAGGATTTTTGGAAACAGCCTCATAATATTTCTCTGCTATATCAAACCGACGTGTAATCCGTGCAGATTCTGCTGTTTTCCAATAGAGGTCACTGCGGTCAGGCTCGTCATTCAAAACCGTCATATAGTGAGCTAAGGCAGTATTATAATCTTTGAGTTCAAAAGCGGCATCTGCTTTATTTTGGAATTGATTCGCCGTAATGACTTGTGCGAAGGTAGCGTTTGCTACCATCAACCCAAGAAAGATAAATGCGAGTATGAATCTTTTCATTGTATAAGATTGTATTGTAAGAGACGTGTCTGAATAATTGTTCTAAGTGTGCGAAACGAATCGCTTTATTGTTTTTTTACTGAGGGGGTGTGGTTGTTATAGATAAACAGGACACAACGGACAGAATTTCTCTGGTGGTACTTTAGCAAAAATGTAAATGAAATTGATTTCAGGTCCACCAAAGCGATTTGTTGCCGTTTTGAAGTTAGAAAAGTTAGAATCAAAGTTCAGACCCACTTTCCACCTGTTGTATAATAAACCAATATGCGGAGAAATCGCATCGCCACTGCGAATCGTCAAACCTGCTTGAATTGCAATTTGCTTTGTACGTTTATCAACAATATATAAACGACCACCAACACCACCTAATATTTCACGATGTGGTCCTTGCCATTGTCCCATTAGGTCGAGCAAAAGGTCAAAATTTTGATTCAAAGCAATATTTGTAGAACCTGAAAGGCTGTAACGAATCTCACATTTTACAGCAGGTTCACCCCTAAAACTTTTTTTAGGTTGGTTAAGATGAAAAACACCCAAGCCGAAATCAAGACCAGAACGCTTGCCAGGCACTTGACGATGGTAGTTACCACCAACAGACAAGTCTGGATAAAAGATGGATTGATCAAATATCGTCGCGTCTGCGCTGATGGCGTTCGGGTCAAAACGTTTTTCAATGTATTGATCATCCCATGTCAAATCACCTGTTTTGAAAGCACGTTGATTAATGCCCAAGGAAAGACCGCCACTCAAAAAATCCTGTCTTGTAAGGGCTTTCAAATACGAGCCACTTAAATAGATACTGGTATTATTGAGCTTCGACCACCCTGCGTTGTCGTGACTCAAAAAAGCACCTACGCGAAATGGAGAAGAGCCTGTATGCTTCTTACTCTCTACCTTCATATCGAAAGAGCCTGAAACGGTTAGGTATGAAACAGGTACGCCTTGCCATTGGCTACGAAAATTTCCGGTCGCGCGGTAGTCTCCATTGAATATACCTGTCAAGGCTGGGTTGATGTTGAGCGGCGAAAAGCCGAAATTAGTGTAATGGATATCTTGCGCCCCAACAAATATTGGCAAATAAAAGAGAGCAAGACAGACAAACAATTTAGAGTAGAGATGTTTCTTCACAGTCAAAGACGTTTTGGATGTTTTTTGAAAATTCAATTTTGCAATATGACAATATTGCGCAATAGTTGAAACTCAGTCAAATATTCTTAAATTCGAGTAAATTTAGAACAATAATTTTGATTGAACAAAAAAATTTAAATATATATGATAAAACAAAAGTTTTCTGTTTTATTGCCGCATTAGAAAGCCGTGGGAGCTATATGTTCATTAAAAAATGATAAAATTACACTTTTGTAGAGCAAAGATTCATATATTTATACCACAAATGCAAGTCTCAACAGAAAAAACTTTTTTTTATAACATATTTTAATAATATGTGACAATGATTATTTCATCAATTATATCAAAAAGCATTCCGTATTTGCCAAATATAGGCAATATGGAAAATAAAATTTTAAAATAAAAGCCAATATTCTTTAATTAGAATATCAGCTTTTATTTTTTTGTGACATATTTCCGAATAATATCTATTACTCCAGAATATGTATATCAATTTAAAATTATGTCAACTGCTTCTAAAAATAGACAGTAATTTGTCAAACATTCGCTCAATAAACCGTCGTTCTTCTGTAATGATTTCAGCAGACCCCGTCATCTGTTGGTCAAACTTGAGGTCATATCCCCTATTTGTATGCAAACGGTTGGGCAAAGCCACACGTACAGAAATTGTTTTGTTATCCCTCGGCAATAACGCTTTGGACAACACTTCACCGTACACAATACCGAACCTGTCATAGGGATACGAATAAAATTTCATCACCACACGTTGCCCTTCACGCACCTTGCCAGCCCCCGCTAAGGGCAATTCCACCATTCCCACAATACCAGACCCATTCGATGGCACAATAGCCATCACTGCCGCACCTTCTCGGATGTCTTGGTTTTCAGCCCAGTAATTGTTGTAAAAAGACACACGCCCATCGCTCGGTGCCGTCAATAGATAT
>JAYTMI010000930.1:0-6836 GCA_043728625.1 Saprospiraceae bacterium
ACAATAATCTAAACCACAATTTCAACCACTTCGGTATCTGCATAAGCGATACAACTCAAAGTCCCCCCCCTCAGTATCTCGTCTTCAAACAGCTTATCATTGGCAGGCATCACTACTTTTCCTTTTATTGTTTGGCAAAAACAGGTTGTGCAAACACCGCCTTTGCAGCTATACGGCAAGGTTATACCGTTATCCAAAGCCGCATCTAACAACGTTTTGCGAAAAGGGACTTCAATATGGTAGGTTTTGTTTTGAAAATGAATCGTCAAACGTGTCGGTTTGCCAAAGTCTTTTAAGGCAACGTATTCTTGAAAAGTGGGAATCACAAAATCCTCTCGATGTATTTGTTTGTCCGTAAAATCGAGAAAATGCAGCGACATTGTTGCCATGCGCATAAGCGTTGTTGAACCACATAAATAAAAAGCCGCATCTCGCTTCTTAACCACCAATTGCTTGTTGACCATATTCATCAAAATGTCTTTACTCAGATACGTAGGAATCTGTCCGTTTGTTGGACAACTGAAAAAACAGGCGCAATGCCACTGCCCGCCACAATAAAAAAGTAGTGTTTCACCTGCCCAAAAGGCTTTGGCAACACAAAACGCCCCGTCGGTAACAAAGCCTCAAAGGTATCACCCACTTGAATATGGTCGTGCAACCACCGCGACATTTCCCCATTTGCCACCCGCTTGACCGTAATGGACAATAAATAATCCGCAACAGGCGACGAACTCAATAAATAGGAGCGACGGATGTCGTTGCCATTTACCGTAGAAACCAATGTCAGAAACTGACCCGATTCGTAGTGAATAACTTCATTGTCAATACTTTGCACA
The DNA here is from genome assembly GCA_043728625.1 of Saprospiraceae bacterium. Lineage (GTDB taxonomy): Bacteria > Bacteroidota > Bacteroidia > Chitinophagales > Saprospiraceae > JAAFJT01. The sequence goes on from JAYTMI010000930.1 coordinate 837, forward strand.
TGAAACGTCTTTGTGTCGGGTGTTTCAATATCTATGTGTTTTACTCGAAAAGTCCGCGTATTTGTCATAAAAGGATGTATGCTTTTAAGCCGTTCTGTTTTAATATTTTGCGTAAAAATAGACAATTCGAACCGCTTACGACCGCCACAACTTCTCACTATCCATTTTTTTTAAGAAAACAGCACAAACAGTTTTAAGCACAAACCCGCCGTAGAGACGCAAAATTTTGCGTGTTTGATGCACCGAACAAACATAAACGGCATTATTAGAATTAAAAATAACATCAAACACACAAGAAATAAATACACTTCTTGTGATACATTTATCTTGTTTCACCTAAGAAACAGTATTTTTGTCAAAAAAAAACAGCTTAAAATTGTCAAAATGGAATTAAAAATCAACCACATCCAACACCCCAAATCGTTGCTCCCCGACATCCGCAAACGCCGCGGTGGACACATTGACCACGTTGCTTTTAATGTGGACGATATTGATACCGCTTTCCAAACTTTGAAAACAGCATTATAATTACAGAAGTTGGCTTAGACCACCATTATCGTAGTCCAAACATTGACAAAAAAAACGATTGCATTGGCTTTAGTTGTTGCTAAAATTCATAACTGATTTTGATACCATTAATCGAATATTTCAAACAATACAATCCGCTTTCAGAAAAAGCTGTAAATGCCATTTCTGAAATATGCACACCTGTCACCATCAAGAAAAATAAAGACTTGCAGAGTCTTGGACATACTTGCAAGACGATTTATTTTATCAATAAAGGTGCTGCTAGAATTTATTATTTCAAAGATGGTATTGACATAACAGAATGTCTTGTCTTTGAAAATAATATTATTGCACGAGTAGAAAGCCTGTTTTCGGGCAGACCTTCTCGAAAAGCCATTCAAATCATTGAGGATACCGAGCTCATCGCTATCAATGCCACAGAATTGTTCAAATTGTATGATACTTTTCCCGAAATTGAACGCTTGTTCCGAAAAATATTTGAAGCGGGTTATGTGGATACCGTCAATCGGGTTGAAAGCATCCAATTCCATACTGCCGAAGAACGCTACACCGCTTTGTTGAACGAAACCCCTAACGTTTTGCAAAGAGTCCCTTTAAAATACATCGCTTCGTATTTGGGCATTACGCAAGTGAGTTTAAGTCGTATTAGGGCTTCTGTCAGGTAATCATTTGAATAATTTCTCTCCCCCTCAGTAATTATTTAACAAATGTAAAAGGATGTTATTTTTTTAGCCTTGACCTTTGCAGAGAATTAAAAAAACATTCTTTGCAATGACTGAAATAAAAACAATCCATGCCAATACCTTGCGTAATTGGTTAGAATTAGGGCAGCCTGTTAATGTATTGGACATTCGCCCCATGAATGAACGCTCGGAATGGTTTATTCCAAGCAGTATCCATGTCAATGCCTACGATAAGTTAAAAAACAACGATGTTGAAGCGTTCAAAGGTTTGCATCTTGATAAAAATGTGCCTGTTGTTACCTTTTGTGCAGGCGGGCGAATGAGTTTAACAGCAGCTAAACTTTTAGCCATTCAAGGTTATGACACCTATTCATTAGAAGGCGGTATGAAAGCATGGAGTTTGGCTTGGAATACGGCGACTATTCCTCTCAATAACTTTGAAGTTATACAGTTTAGGCGGACAGGAAAAGGTTGTTTGTCTTATATGATTATCGCTAACAAAGAAGCCATTGTCGTTGATGCATCCTTAGAAATAGACGTTTATGAACAGTTTTTGAAGGCAACTGATACCGTTTTGAAATATGTGATTGAAACGCATACTCACGCCGACCATCTTTCAAGGTCAAAACAATTGGCAGAAAAAACAAAAGCTCGTCTGTTTTTGCCCACACCTAACAAGTCTTCTTTTGCCTTTGAAGGTATCGAAACCGATACTGCTTTTAATATTGGCGAGATTCAGGTTTCAGCCCTAAAAACGCCTGGACACACCTTTGAAAGTACGACTTTTAACATTGAAAACAAAGTATTGCTTACAGGTGATACTTTATTTACAAATGGCGTTGGACGACCCGATTTGAAAGCGGATACTGAGGGGGTCATTGAAAAGTCAAAACTTCTGTACCAATCGCTTCAAAAACTATTATCTTTTGATGATGATATGGTTGTATTACCTTCGCATACAAGCCAACCCGTAGAATTTGATAATATTCCTATTCAAACCACTTTGGGCAAAGTCAAATCTATTGCTATGCTGCAAATGAATGAAAATGAATTTATGGACACAATTTTAAACCGTATTCCGCCCACACCTGCCAATTATCTGACAATTGTTGAAAAAAATATCAAGGGCGATTATAGCGACATCAATCCGATTGATTTAGAAGCAGGAGCGAACAGATGTGCCATTTCTTAATTGACCAACTGGATTGTTGGCAGCGATAAAGTATTAACGTTTTAAAAAAGTGTTTATGACCGAAAATAAAACAATATTAGGGCTTAAAGAAAATTGGGAACAATTCACCTTGTTGGTGATTGTCAATGCCTTTGTGGGCGGCATGGTCGGTTTAGAACGTTCGATTATACCACAATTAGCAGAAACGGAATTCGGTTTATCATCAAAATCAGCTATTCTGTCATTTATCGTAGCCTTTGGCATCACAAAAGCCATCGCCAATTATTTTACAGGACGATTAGCCAACAAAATAGGACGTAAAAACTTATTGGTTATTGGTTGGATAATCGCTTTACCGATACCGATTTTATTAATCTATGCCAATAGTTGGGCTTGGATTGTCGTAGCCAATGTTTTATTAGGCATCAGTCAGGGACTTACTTGGAGCAGTACGGTGGTGATGAAAATGGATTTGGTGGGCGAAAAGCAACGCGGTTTAGCGATGGGTATAAACGAATTTGCGGGATATTTAGCCGTCGGTATCGTTGCATTTTTGACAGGCTATATTGCTGAAAATTACGGTATTCGACCTTACCCTTTTTATATTGGTATAGCCATGTCTGTTTTAGGGCTTTTATTATCTTTGATTTGGGTAAAGGATACAAAGCACTTTGTTTCACAAGAAGCAAAAACTTCGACGGTTACAAAAGCTGAAAACATTTTTTGGACGACAACTTTTACCGATAAAACATTGAGTTCTGTTACACAGGCAGGGCTTGTCAATAATCTTAATGACGGCATGATTTGGGGATTATTGCCTATTTTACTCTTGCAATTGCACTTTAATAATCAGAATATCGGCATTATTACCGCCATTTACCCAACCGTCTGGGGCATAGGGCAATTGGTCACAGGGAAATTATCGGATGTATTTTCTAAAAAGAAAATGCTTTTTTGGGGTATGTTTTTACAAGGCATCGCTATTCTTTTATTGCCATTAGTGAATAACTTTTGGGGTTTATCCTTACTTTCTGCGCTTCTTGGAATGGGCACAGCCTTAGTTTATCCAACATTTTTATCAACGATTGCACAAGCCACAAATCCAAGCCAACGAGCAGAAAGTATTGGAACATTCAGACTTTGGCGAGATTTGGGCTATGCTTTTGGGGCGATTATTTCAGGTGTTACAGCAGATATTTTTGGTATTCAATATGCCATAATATTGATAGGCGTATTAACCATTATTTCTGCCATAATAATACAAGTTAGAATGCCTGATATGCCTAAAATTGTCGATTAATTTAATTGTATATCTATCGCCGACCAAATTCAACACGCAAATAAATGTATCATAAGCTGAAAGTAAACCTGCCGCATTCAGAAAAGGCTGCCCTTTTGAGACAGCCTCTTCTGAATGACAAAACTAAATTTACGAAAGTACCTAAAAATTCAACTCATCTGTCCTGCGGCGGCAACCTAAATCACTACATTTGTTCTTTACACCATTCATCAAATTAATCTAACTCACTCATTCTAAATCCGTGATTTAATGAAATCCAAATTACAAATTTCCTTAGTTTTTGCTTTAACAACCTTATTTTTAAACGTTGGGGCGCAAAAACCTGACGCTAAAAAAGACCCTTTACAAGAATCCGATACCTACGGCGGTTTGAGTCTCCGCAGCATCGGACCTGCCACAACATCGGGGCGTATCGTTGACATTGCCGTTAATCCGCAAAACCACAATGAATATTATGTGGCGGCAGCGGCGGGTGGCGTTTGGAAAACAACCAATCGAGGCATTTCTTACCAACCTATTTTTGATGCACAAGGCTCCTACTCTATCGGCTGCGTCACGATTGACCCCAACAATCCCAATGTCGTGTGGGTCGGTTCGGGCGAAAACAACAATCAACGTGTCGTCGGTTATGGCGACGGCATTTACAAATCGGAAGACGGTGGCAAATCGTGGAAAAACATGGGTTTGAAAGCCTCTGAACACATCGGAATGATTGCCGTCAACCCCAAAAACAGTGATGAAGTGTATGTCGCAGCTTACGGTCCGCTTTGGGCAGGTGGTGGCGAGCGCGGCATTTACAAAACAATGGACGGTGGTAAAACGTGGAAGCAAGTCCTCAATATCGGTCAATACACAGGCTGCAACGAGGTCTTAATTGACCCGCGCAACCCGAACATCGTGTATGCAGCGGCGCATCAACGGATGCGGCAAGTTTATACCTACGTCAGCGGTGGACCCGAATCGGCTATTTATAAAAGTACGGATAGTGGCACGACTTGGAATAAATGCACCACAGGCATTCCCTCAGTAGAAATGGGCAGAATTGGTCTGGCGATGTCACCCATCAATCCCGATATTTTATACGCTGTTATCGAAGCGCAAGACAAAAAAGGAGGCGTGTTTCGCTCAACAGACAGAGGGGCGAGTTGGTCAAAAATGAACGACTACGTGACTTCTGGAAACTACTATCAAGAGATTTTTTGCGACCCTAAAAACGTGGATAAAATCTATATCACCGATATGTTTTTTATGACTTCCGACGATGGCGGCAAAACCATGAAACGCCTTGGCGAACTGTGGAAACACGTGGACAATCACATCATTTGGATTGACCCCGACGACACAGGACACTATATTGTCGGTTGCGATGGCGGTATTTATGAAAGTTATGACAAAGCCAAAACGTGGCAATTCAAGGAAAATCTGCCCGTAACACAGTTTTATAAGGTCACAACCGACAACGATCTGCCGTTTTACAGCGTGCATGGCGGCACGCAAGACAATTTTAGTCTCGGCGGTCCTTCTCGGACTATTTCCGCCAACGGTGTCGCCAATGCCGATTGGTACGTCACGTCCACAGGCGATGGCTTCGAATCTGCCGTGGATTGGAAAGACCCAAACATCATTTATGCCCAATCGCAATACGGCGGTTTGAACCGCTATGACCGTAAAAGTGGCGAAGGTGTACCCATCAAACCCACCGAAAGAGAAGGTGAAGCCGCGTATCGCTGGAATTGGGATTCGCCTTTGTTCGTCTCGCTGCACAGCAATACGCGCATTTATTTTGCTGCCAATAAAGTGTTCAAAAGCGACGACAGAGGCGACACTTGGCAAGTCATCAGCCCCGATTTGACACGGCAACTCGACCGCAACAAACTGCCAATTATGGGCAGGGTGCAAAGTATGGATGCGATCGCCAAAAACGCTTCAACGGATATTTATGGCAATATCACAACGGTTGCCGAATCAAAATTTGACGAAAACCTCTTGTGGGCTGGCACCGACGATGGTTTGATTCAGTTCACGACTGACGGCGGTAAAAATTGGACAAAAGTGGATAATATCCCTGGCGTTCCTGAACGCACCTATGTCAATCAAATCGTTGCGTCATTGCACGACCGCAACGTGGTGTATGTTTGTTTCAACTCCCATCGTTACGCTGATTTCAAACCTTATGTGTTCAAAAGTACAGACGGTGGCAAAACGTGGACAGCAATAACAGGTAATTTGCCCGAACGCGGCACATCTTATACGATTGCCGAAGACCATGTGAATAAGGATTTACTGTTCGTCGGTACGGAATTTGGCTTGTTTTTCAC
>JAYTMI010000931.1:0-3763 GCA_043728625.1 Saprospiraceae bacterium
GATTTTTAGCAATAGAGCGCAATTCATCTAAGGCTTTTGTAAAATCGGCACTGCCCACAGCAGGTGGTGCGGTCGGGCGAATCGCTATTTTGGTTGCACTGTCAAAATTCCATGTTTTCACGTTGCCGAAAAAAGGCAACATCGGTGGACGTGAAGGTATGTCGCGGCTTGTCCACTGTGTTGTTAAACCCCGTTTAGTGGCATCGGCGCGGAGTAATGGGAAGTCGGCTTGGGCATTTGCTTTGCCCATATTGTCGGTTTTGGCATAAGCAATGATTTTGGCAGCAACGGCTTTTCCTAAGGCTTCGCCTGCATCAATATCGCTTTGCACATTCGCACCTGCCCAAAGGCGGCTGTTTTTATGCTCAGTTGCTTTTGCTTCGAGCAAAGGGACTTCGCCCGGGAACAAAAACTTCAAAACTTCGCGTGAAGCAGCCGCTACAACGGCATCTTCTGACGGATAAGAAGGCAAATCCGACTTCGGTACTGAGGGGGTGATGGTCGCATCCGTTTTGTAAGGTGCAGCGCGTTTGTATTGGTTTTTATATTTCCAAGTCGCTATCAAAGCATCGTATTGCGCTACGCTCAATAGTGCAAATGCACGAGCCGCATACGGTGGATTGCAAAACGGAAAACGCGGATAAACCAAAGGATTGTTGGCATCGGGCGCGGGATATGTACCATCCGCTTTGTAATTCGGTGGAATATTGTATTGGGCTGCTATGTCGCGGGCAATTTCGTTCCAACGGACGGTGCCACCGATGCTCCAATATTTAACAGTCGCTTTTTGGTCTGTGGTTGCACCGTTAACAGCTGTTTTCAAGGCTGCCAATTCCGCTTGATATTCTGATGACGTGGTTGCAGTGGGCGCAGCTACTGTAATATCGGTGCCAGTTGTCACGAGGAAAGGTTTCCAAGTGCCGCCATTGTCGTCTATACTGAGGGGGGTATAAGCGTCTAACCCTGTACTGTCAATTGTTTTGTCGCAAGCGTTGAAAGCGATGATCAGTAGAGCGACAAAAGTGATTTTGATATATGGTACGTGAAACTGTTTCATTTTATTTGAATTTATGATGTTAAAAAAGCATTACTAAAAGGAATCGCTCTTGAATAATCTTTGTCACAGGCGTTGAAAGATTAAGAGTGACAGGCTGCAAGTCTTATTGATTTTGCTGCAAGTCTTATTGATTTGACCTAAAGTCAACAGCCCATCACTTTGTCTCTGCCTTGTTTTTATCAAAAATTGGGAACCAATATAGTATGCCGCCGCCGAAACTTGTCGCTTCACCCACATTGCGACCTTTCAAAACTTTCCCTGCGTTGACAATGAGTGAAAGATGACCCAGATTGACCCGACCAAACCAATTGACACTCGTTGATGCCATTTTATTGGTCAAAATAGGCGCATCATTGTAGCGAATATCGTCGCCCGATAAGCAACCAAAGCGGTCGAGTGAAACAGCCGTTTGAAAGCGTTTATTCAAAAAACCAAGAGCAATGCTGCCATCGGCAGCATTTGGCACAGGCATTTTGTCGCTTTCATAGAGTTTGTTATTGTAAATAAACGAATTGCGGTCAATTTTCACCTTGCTGCGAAGCGTCGCACCGCCTTGTGCTGTGAGGTAAAAACCACTTTTTGAATAGTTCAGAATGAGCCGTCCAGATGCTGTTTTGGTATGAAGACCAATACTAAATGGTAAGAAATCAGCCACATAATTTGTTGTTGGAATGGAACCGCCAAGGGTTGCGAACAGCTTAATGTCGCCGAAATTGCCTTGCTTTTCGACAATGCGATACTTCAACCAAGCCGATAAGTCCTGCAAGCCGCTTTGTCCAGACAGATAACTGGCACTTGCCGAAGTCTTAATGTAAGGTAAACCGACCATGACGTTTAACTTATCTGTCAAGCCCAATGCACCCATATACATCACATTTTGCGATGTGAAAGTGCCGAGGTTGGTGTTGCTGCGTTTGTTTTCGCCTTCCCAATAGTTGTCCCAACTACTGCTTGAGTAGGAAACGAGGTTGCAGAAACTGCCTTTGGGCATCATCAACCCGTCGGTCGGTGACTGGGCTGATGCGCTAAAAGAAGAAAAGAAAAGAGCGAAAAAGAGCCTAAAAACGAATACTTTTTTCATTGCTTGTTATTTAGTTATAAAAAAATGGCAAAAAGGAAAATTAAGTCCCTTCGGGCGGTGGAGAAACCAAAGAAAGGTAAGCAGGAGTCAACGCTGCATCGGGCGCAACGGTGATTTTATTGGACTCTGGTACGAGTATTTGAGGGCAACAATCAACAAGAACATAAATATCTTTAGCAATATAATCTTTTAGGAAGGATTTTAGAATTTGTTTTACGGGCGTATCGTTTGTTGAAGTATTGTTCAGTATTTGGCTTTCAACAATATTATTTAGGCTCTTACGCAATTCGTCTTGATGGTAATCGCGGAGGTAATACAGGTTGAGCGTATCGTTTTGAATGTTTTTTTTGACAATGTGGTAGGTTTTGTTTTCAAATGTAAAATCTTTATCGAGGTATTCGAAGTCTCTATCTTCAACAGAAGCATAGACAGCTACTTTTAATTTTAAAACTTGAAAGTCTGATTCAGGTATATTTTGCAACATCGCCACCTTTGTTTGCGCCTGTTCGTAGGCAAACAATAGGTAATATCCAAAAGCATTGTATAACAACAAGGCTAAGAGTGATAGGACTGCGATTCGTTTCATATAAGAGAGAAATAGTAAATTATCGTTTAAAATTATAACTTTTTAAGGTTTTTTAAAGAATCAATAAGAAAATGAGTAGCAAGATACCCCCTCAGTATTTTGGTTTCAGGACTCTATTGATGAAGCTGTATCAAAAGGCGACGGCTCTTTTTTTGTTCAGAATATTATTACGATTCGGAACCATGTTCAGGGAACTTTCAAAGTTCCCTGAACATAAATGCCGTTCTAAATATTCAATAAACCGAAATTAATTAGCGTTTTTAAACGCAGGTACTTTCAATGCTTTCACACGTTTGCCAATTGTGTAAGAATAACCGACGCTGATAGAATAGTCCGCAAATGCCGCATCTCCTTGAACATGTACCAATTTTGTTGGGTCAGTAATTTTCGAATTTTGCAAATTTTGGCTGGCAATATGTAGGTTTAGGTCGTAAATAGCAGATGACAACTGCTTCTCTACGCATACGAGAAAAATTGTTTTTGACCTAAACTAAGAGAAGTGGAAGACTTTGAGTCTATGAAAACAGAATTGTGGACGAGATATATTGCCACTACGTGACATATAAACCATTGTGAATCATTGGTTACAAATATGTTGACCTAAAGGGTCATTGAATTATGCTTTCACATTGACCCGTTAAGGTCGGCATATTTGTAACAACTTGGTTCAGTCGCCTTGCTTGTCACATAGTGACGACACCGTTTTTATAGAAACAAAGACAAATTAAGCCGCGTTGGGCGGTGGAGAAGTGGTCGAAAGATAAACGATTGGCAATACATCGTCAGAAGAAGCGATGCGCTTCCCCCCCTCAGTATCAGAAGGGGTTGGCAGTAAAAGTGAATATATTTCGAGAGGAATGTAATCTTTTAAAAAGGTTTTCAACATTTGCTTAGTAGGCAAATTTTGAGAATTTTTGCCATTCAAGAAGTTTTCTTTGACAAAATTGTTGAATTGTGCGGTCAATTGGTCTTGGCGCACATTGTTGAGGCAGTAGAGTTCAAGTGAGTCGTTGACGATGCGTTTTTTGACAAAATTATA
>JAYTMI010000932.1:0-11108 GCA_043728625.1 Saprospiraceae bacterium
AATTCAAAATATTCTATTGTTTAGGACATCATGTTCGGGGAACTTCAAAAGTTCCCCGAACATAAACGCCTTCCGATAAAATATAATTTGGCTAAAAAATTTGTGCGAACCTTTTGAGACAGCCTCATTATGTCTTATTACTGAGGGGTCAACATGCGCCGATGGTAATTAATTTGCCCCAAATGCCAGTTCAAATGTCCATTCAGATGTACCAAAAAGTAAAGAACGGACATGTCATAGCCCAACACATTTTCAGGATATTTATCCAATAAATGCTTGTCTTCCATGGTTTGCAAAGCCGTAACAAGCGTTTTTTGGGTGCTTTGAATCATCTCCAAAAGGTCTTTTTGGCTCACGTCTGTCGCTGAAAATTCAAGTGGACGGTTGCGTTCATAAGGTATTTGTCCAATTTGATGACCAATGTATTCATTCAAATTACCGACCAAATGCAAGCATAAATTGCCCGCAGGGTTAGTAATGCCTTCTGCTTTTTGCCAAATTGTTGCCTCATCGATGTAGGCTTCGATTTCTTTGTAAAGGCGATTCAAATCGCGGTTGAATAAGGTGATAAAGGTGTTTTTCATTGTTTTTTGATTTAAAATTTGATAAAACAGATAAATAATACTGAGGGGATGATTATTTTTTATAAACCCACTCCCAAACATCCCCATCTTCTTCATCCCAAATGAGACCCATCAATTCAAACCCATTTTTGCGTAAAATCTTAGCAGAATGGTTTTCTTCAACCGTTTGCTTAATAGGGAGTAGTTTCATGCCAAATTGATTAAAAATGTATCAAATAATGAGGGGGTGCTTCTCCTCAAATTCTTTCATCAAATCCACCAAAACCGCTACGCTTTCCAACGGCATCGCATTATACATCGAAGCGCGGAAGCCACCAACGGTTGGAAAACCTTTGATACCTACGACCCCATTTTGTTCTGCAAATTGCAAAAAAGGCAGCTCCAATTCGGGTTTATTGATACGAAAACAAGCGTTCATCACCGACCTATCTTCTTTCAGAACGCTGCCTGTAAAAAGGGGATTTCTATCAATTTCAGCGTATAAAAGAGCCGCTTTTGTTTCATTTCGCCTTTGCATTTCTGCCAAACCACCTTGTGCCTTTGTCCAACGTAAAGCCAACATAGCGACATAAATCGGAAACGTTGGAGCAGTATGATAGAGTGAATTTGTCGAAATATGCGTTTTATAATCAAAAATCGTTGGAATGATGCGTTTAACTTTTCTTTCCAACATATCTTTTCTGATGATAACACAGGTGATACCCGCCAAACCAAAATTCTTTTGCGCTGATGCGAAAATGATCCCAAATTTATCCATTTCTAAGGGTTTTGTCAAAAAATCGGATGTCATATCGGCAACCAAAGGCACTTTTACTGAGGGGTATTCGTGGTATTGCGTACCGTTTATGGTTTCGTTTGACACCACATGTAGGTATTGTGTACCACGTGGCAAAGTCCAATGTACTATAGGAATTCTATCATAATTTGTCTCTTTTGACGATCCTAAAACATGTACTTTACAAATTTGAGCAGCCGCTTTTATAGCTCTGTCTGCCCAAAAACCTGTGTCCAAAGCAGCGATGGATTGGCGGGAATTAACCGTATTCATAGGCGCAATTGCTAATTGAGACGATGCACCGCCCGACACCCAAATCACTTCAAAATCGTCGGTCAAACCAAGTAATTCTTTTATCAAAGCCGTTGCTTCTCCAATAACAGCTATAAATTTGGGGTTTCGGTGACTCATTTCGGCAAAAGAGATGCCTGTATGGTCATATTCTCGTAAACTGTCTGCGGCTTCCGCCAATACTGAGGGGGGCATAGTAGCGGGTCCTGCACTAAAATTGTGAATTATCATTCCTTTTGATTGCTAATTTATAAATATGGTTTTATTTAAAATGCAAAAAATGCGGTGCAAATCTCTTAAATCCCTTTCCAATCATTCAATTATTTCTGAAAAATCGTAAAACCCGTTCAATACAGTGCCTTAAACAATTGTAGGTTTACGCTTGTTTTGTGGACATTAATAAACTATTCAGTCAAAAAATTGAAATAATTAAAACATAAAAGTAGAAATTTGGTCGGATGTGATGTGTCCTTTTTGTTATATCGGTAAACGTGAATTTGAAAATGCCTTAGCGCAATTTCCTCAAAAAGATGAAGCTTATAATCTGGACAAAGCCGTTGTTGCAAACTCCTTCGATGCACACCGATTTTCACATTTGGCTAAGCAACACAATTTGCAAGATGAAGCCGAAGAACAGCTATTTTATGCCTATTTTACTGAGGGGTTGAACACAGGAGACCACGATACATTGATTCGATTGGGTACAGATATTGGCTTAGAGGCTGATGAAGTCAAACGGATGTTAGAGAGCAATCAGTTTGCCGATGATGTCAAACACGACATTTATGAAGCGCAACAAGTCGGTGTACGGGGCGTATCGTACTTCGTTTTAGGTGAAAATACGTTGTTTTAGGTGCACAAGAGACGGCTTTGTTTTTACAAGCTTTAAACCAAACATGGGCAGAAGTCGGCAAACCTGTGACGGTTTTAGAAGGCGAAACCTGTGATATTGACGGCAATTGTTAAAACACGGATTACACGAATTTAATAATTGCAAAAATTAAGTTTCCACAATTTCGTTTAATCCGTGAAATTCGTGTCAAAGAAAGTATACATTATGAATCGAAAAGACTTTTTAAAAACAATGATAACAACCGCTACGCTCGGCACGTCGCTGAAAGCTTTGTCTGAAAATTTGACAGTGCAAGACGAAAAAATGCCCGTTTTGTTCATTGGTCATGGCAGTCCGATGAATGCGATTGAGCAAAACGAATTTACCCGTACTTGGCAATCTTTGGGCAAAGAATTGCCAAAACCCAAAGCGATTTTATGCGTTTCGGCGCATTGGTTGACACGTGGGACGCACGTAACAGCGATGCCAAAACCTAGGACGATTCACGATTTTGGCGGTTTTCCAAAAGCCCTTTTTGATGTCGAATATCCCGCTTCGGGCAATCCCGCATTGGCAAAAGAAGTGGCTGATAACATCACCTCAACGACTGTTGGCTTAGATACGCACGAATGGGGCTTCGACCACGGCAGTTGGTCTGTTGTGAAACCGATGTATCCTGATGCCGATATTCCTTTGTTGCAGTTGAGTATTGATTACCACAAGCCCCCTCAGTATCACTACGATTTGGCGAAAGAATTGGCGTTTTTACGCAAAAAAGGCGTTTTAATCGTCGGAAGTGGCAATATGGTGCATAATTTGGGCATGGCAACTTGGCAAAATCTCAATAGTCCGGGTTTCGATTGGGCGATTGAAATGAATGATATTTTCAAGAAAAACATCAATGATGGCAACCATAAACCGTTGATTGATTACCGTTCTTTGGGGAAAATAGCCGATTTAGCGATTCCAACGCCCGACCACTACTACCCTCTTTTGTACAGTTTGGCTTTGCAGGAAAAAGATGAAAAAGTGAGCATTTTTAATGATAAAGCGGTGGCTGGATCTTTGACGATGACTTCGGTACGGATTGGTTAGGTGTGTCTAATAAAAGTCCTATTTTTTTAAAAATTTCTGTCTTTTTGTTGAAAAGATGTTAAATTTGTAATTAATTTCTGATAAAATGGCAAAAGATATTTTTCATGAAGCCGTCAAAAAGGCCCTAATAAAAGGTGGTTAGACAGTTACAGATGACCCTTTGCGTTTATTGACAAAGGAGGAAGGTGGCATTGAAACTGATTTGGGTGCTGAAAAAATGATTGTCGCTGAAAAAGAATTGAAACGAATAACGGTTGAGGTTAAAAGTTTTATTAATCCTTCTCTTATTCACGAATTTCTGAAAGCCACGGGGCAATATGTTAGCTATGAAACCGTGATTGATAAAAAACATATAAATCGCCAAATGTTTCTCGCCATGCCTTATTATGTTTTTGATAAGTTAAAAAAATACGATTTCATAAATGATATCATAGAAAGATTTCACATAAACCTTATTTTATATAATCCAATAACTGAATCAATTGAAGAATGGATAATATAGTCAAAATAGTAAAGGAAATGCTCAATGAATACCTCATTGACTTGCGTCAAGGCACTCAAAATGAAGGTATTGAGTATAAACTTATTGCTGATGAAACATCTCATAATTACCAAATCATCGCATTAGGTTGGAAGGGTTTAAATCGATTTTATAATCTTTTATTTCATATTGAAATTATAGGAGATAAAGTATGGATTCAAGAAGATAAAATGGAATATAGTATTGCTGAACGGTTGTTAGAAAAAGGTATTCCGAAAAAACAAATCGTTTTAGCCTATTTTCCCGAGTTTCATAGAAAGTTCACAGAGTATGCCGTAGCTTAAATATCTTGACAGGTCGCAACCCAAAAGTTAAATGCAACGTGTTGAAAAGCATAATACGTATTTCAATCATCATTTAACAACGGAATTCACCTTATGCAACGCAAAGAATTTTTGAAACAAGGCTTCCAACTATTAGGTTTTGCAACCATCGTTCCTTTCATCGCTTCGTGCAACAAAGACACAACAGGTAGCTCACTCGCTTGCGGCTCAACCACGCCGAGCGAAACTGAAGGTCCTTACCCAACAAAAAACCCTGCGGCTTACGCCATCAAAGACATTCGGTCTGATAGAACAGGTACGCCATTGACCGCTAAAATCACGATTCAAAGCAAAGGTGCAGCTCTGGCTGGTGCATTTGTAGATATTTGGCATTGTGATAAAGATGGCAATTATTCGGAATATGGCAGTTTGACAGCCGTACACTTTTTAAGAGGTCGCCAAACGACAAATACTGAGGGGGTCGCTGAATTTTTAACGATTTACCCAGGTTGGTATCCAGGCAGAGCACCGCATATTCACGTTCATGTCTATGATTCAAGTGGAAAATCTTTGTTGGTGACACAAATTGCTTTTCCAACAGATGTGAGCGATACAGTTTATACGACAGCCACTAATTTTTATACAAAAGGCAAACAAGATACGTCAAATGCAAAAGACGGTATTTTCTCTGATTCCATCTCTTGCGAAATGCCGACCGTAACAGGCAATGTTTCAGCAGGTTATACATTGGTACATACTATTATCGTTGCTGCATAAATATTTGTAAATCAATGTTTTATCAACAAATAACATATCGGATACTTTGGAAGTATCCGATATGTACTGTTGTAAATCAAATTGAACAATTCGGAAAATAATGATTCAAACCAACGCCACCATTTATTTATCAGAACAACGCGGTTGCACACAAACAGATACTTTTCGCAGCTTCCACACCTTCAATTTTGGGTCTTTTGTTTTCGTCAAAAAAAGACCTATTGGCAATTTACAGGCTTTTAATGAGGATACATTGATGCCCAATGCTTCTGTTGAACAAAAAATAGAAGCCCAAACAACAATTATCATTTTACCCATTTTCGGCACAATTGAAGTGATGAGTGACTTTAATACTGAGGGGTCGTTTGTAACGGCAGGTGAAGCCTATTTTTTTAGAACAATTGATAATGAGTTTTTAAAAATTATGAATCCTTATGATTCAGACATGGTCAGTTATCTTCAAATACATTTACAAAATATTGATTTTCAACCTTTTAACGAAGAAAAAATAACCGCTTTTGATTTTATCAATGCTAAAAACCAACTCCTACCCTGTTTTTCAAATCAGACAAACTTTGGCTTTATTGGTCAATATGAGGGTCGAAAAGAAAGCGTTTACACTTTGAAAAATCCTCAAAACAGTATTTTTGTTTTCGTCATCGAAGGCGTTTTTGAGGTTCAAAATAGGCTGCTTCATGCGCGCGATGGATTGTCGCTTTCCGATATTTCAGAAGTCGAATTGGAGGCTTTGTCTAATGATGCGGTAGTTTTGTTGATTGAAATCTAAATAAATTCCTATTGATATCGTTTTGCGATTGGCTACTTTTCTACCAGAAGTTGGATGTTTTTCAATAAATACAATGCGTTTATCTATTAACTCGGCAAAATTGACTGCGGCAGTATGCGAAACCTCCAATTTCAAATATTTGATGGCTTGGCTCAATTCCCAATGGCAATTGTCAATGGAAGATTATCAAAAATACCATAGTCTTGATTGAATGTCAAAAGGTCATCAAAATCCCAAAGGGCTACAAGCTCATTTCCAACAAATGCTTCATGATTTGAATAATTATTAAGGTAAAACCTATAGTCATGAGGTAATAAAAAACCAATCTTTTTTTCAATTTCTTCAAATGTTGTTAGAGGTTTTGTCGTCCTTTTAGGTCTTTTCTTCATAGAATCTTATCGTCATTGTGCAGAATTCGTACTTTTGTTAAAAATGAAAAATCCATTTTTAACACTTTTACAAATCAAAAAATGATGAAAATCAAACCAATCCTTAGTTTTTCCTTCCTTTTTTTACTTTTTACAACGATAACGGCTCAAAATATTGACCCCTCAGTATTTTCAGCAATGAAATGGCGCATGATAGGTCCACACCGTGGCGGCAGAACCGTTGGCGCAGTCGGCGTACCACAACAACCCAATGTCTTTTACATCGGTGTCAACAACGGCGGCGTTTGGAAAACAAGCGATTATGGCAGAACGTGGCAACCCATTTTTGACGACCAACCGACGGGTTCTGTGGGTGATGTCGTGGTCGCACCGTCTAACCCCAATGTGCTGTATGTGGCAAGTGGCGAAGGCTTGCAACGTCCTGATTTGTCCGTTGGTGATGGCATTTATAAAACAACCGATGGCGGCAAAACGTGGGTTAATACAGGTTTAAAAGAAGCCCAACAAATAGGCGGTTTAGCCATTGACCCAACCAACGAAAACCGTGTTTTTGCAGCCGTTTTGGGACATCCTTATGGACCCAATACTGAAAGAGGCGTTTATAGAACATTGAATGGCGGCAAAACGTGGGAACGTGTCTATTATGTAGATGAAAACACAGGCGCAGTTCAAGTGACGATTGACCCAAAGAATCCGCAAATCATCTATGCCGATATGTGGGCAGGGCGGCAAGGACCTTGGGAAAATGGCGTGTGGAATGGTACAGAAAGTGGCTTAATTAAGTCCATTGACGGCGGAAATACCTGGAAAAAGCTCTCAAACGGGCTACCCACCACCGAACAAGGTTTGAGCCGCATCGGTTTTTGCATTGCGCCCAGCAACCCAAATCGTTTGTATGCAACCGTGGATGCCCCCCCTCAGTATGGCGGCATTTACAGAAGCGACGATGCAGGTGAAAATTGGGTAAAAATGGATGCCGACCCACGCCTTTGGAGTCGAGGAACGGACTTTGCGGAGATAAGAGCCGACCCTAAAAACGCTGATATTGTCTATTCTGCCAATGTCGTCACGTGGAAATCAACGGACGGTGGTAAGTCTTGGAACGCCTTCCGGGGCGCACCAGGTGGCGATGATTACCATAGAATTTGGATAAATCCTGACAATACGGACGTTATTTTAATTGCCAGCGACCAAGGCGCAATCATTACGGTCAATGGCGGCGAGACGTTTAGTTCTTGGTACAATCAGCCAACTGCGCAATTTTATCACGTCAGCACCGACAATTCTTTTCCCTACAATGTCTTGGGTGGGCAACAAGAAAGCGGTTCGGTCAGCGTCGCCTCACGTGGTAATGATGGACAAGTGACGTTCCGAGAATGGCATCCTGTCGGCGTGGAAGAATATGGTTATGTGGCTGCCGACCCACTTGACCCAAACATTATATATGGTGGCAAAATCACGAAATTTGATAAGCGTACAGGGCAAGTTCAGAACATCGCACCCGAAGCCGTGCGCTCTGGAAAATACCGTTTTGTAAGGACTGCACCCGTTTTATTCTCTCCTGTGGACAATAAAACCTTGTATTTTGCTGGAAATGTGCTGTTTAAAACCCAAAATGGTGGTCATTCCTGGGACATTATCAGCCCCGATTTGACGCGTGACAAATATGATGACATACCCCCCAGTGTTGGCATTTATACCCATGCCGATATGAAAAAAATGCCGCGTCGAGGTGTCATCTACACCGTTGCGCCTTCGCCAAGAGACATCAACACGATTTGGGCAGGAACGGACGATGGTTTAATACACGTGACCCGTGACGGTGGCAAAAATTGGCAAAATGTCACGCCACCCCCAATCACTGCTTGGAGTAAGGTTTCCCTTATTGATGCGAGCCATTTTGACGCAAATACGGCTTATGCGGCAGTTAATTGCATCCGTTTGGACGATATGAAGCCACATATATATCGTACAAAAGACGGTGGCAAAACATGGAAAGAAATCACAAATGGTCTGCCCAATGATCCTATAAATGCCGTTCGTGAAGACCCAAAACGTGCAGGATTGTTGTTTGCGGGATCAGAACGTGCTGTTTATGTCTCTTTTGATGATGGCGAAAATTGGCAATCGTTGCGCTTAAATATGCCCGCAACGTCAATTCGTGATTTGGTCATAAAAGACGATGATATTGTTGTCGGCACACATGGGCGCAGCTTTTGGATATTGGACGACATCACAACTTTGCGCCAAGCAACCCCCTCCCCGACAGAATCGGGATTTCGTACCTCAACAGTAAAAAAGTTTGAAACGACCCTTTTTACACCTCAAACAGCTATGCGTGTCCGTTGGAATATGTGGACAGATACACCTTTGCCGCAAGAAGAACCTGCAGGCGAAAACCCTCCCGAAGGAGCCATTATCAACTATTTTTTGAAAGAAAAGGCGCAAAATGATGTGATTTTAGAGATTTTTAATGAAAAAGGTCAATCCATTCGTCGTTTTTCGAGTAATGATAAACCTTACGAGATACCTAAAAACAACGTGCCGCCTTACTGGATTCGTCCGCAACAAATTCTTTCGGCACAGGCGGGGGCACATCGTTTTATGTGGGATTTGCACTATACGCCTTTAAATGTGCCTGCCTCCTACCCTATCTCTGCGATTTATAAAAATACAGCACCTAACCCAACTTCTCCATGGGTTTTGCCGGGCAACTATAACGTAAAACTGACTGTAAATGGTAAAACCTACACACAACCGTTGACCGTTCAACTTGACCCGCGTGTGAAAACATCGTCGGCTGATTTAAAGGTGCAACATGATTTGTCGGTTCAATGCTACGAAGGTCAACAAATGTCAATGGCTACCTTATCTGACATAAACAAATTGAAACAGCAGATAAAGACATTGCTGCCACAATCGAAAGCACCGTTAACAAATGCCCTAACAGCTTTTGAAACCCAATTGTCTGCTTTTGAAAATACGCCACAAGGCAGTTCCGAGCCGAATTTCAACCGTTTAGAATCGGCTTTTGGAAATATTTTTGATATCCTACATGATACAGATATGCCGCCAACATCTCAAACGATATCCGCCGTTTCCGAGACTGTGGCAAAACTAAAAGCATTGTCAACACAATGGAATGGTTTTAAAACGAAAGACGTAGAAACAATAAATCAGCAATTACAAAAAGCTAAAATGAAGATTTTGAGCTGGTGATACTGAGGGGGTGGTTTTCTTTGTAACTCTTTCGTCTTTGCGCGGTACGAAGCAATCCGTTCAATAAAAAGATTGCTTCGTTCCTCGCAATGTCTAAATAACCCACTAAGAAAAGAATCAGATTTTGAATTTTCCGATTGTTGCCCTTTAAAATAAATCATTTTTAAGCCACTATTTTCTCTGAGACTTATCCTTTTTGACATCTCCTATATTTTTGACTTAAAAAACAAAAATATAGCAGTTTCGCGCATCATCGCGTCCAGTCTTTCTCTAAAATCAATTCAAAATATTCGTTTTGATGGTAAAAGCAAGAGTTATTTATATAAAACGCTATTCACTTATCTAAGTATTTATATAAATACCGTTTTATATTTTTACATAATTAAATAAATACCGTTTTATTTAGATAGATAATTGCATAAAACGCTATTTATATAAAAATTTAAATAGCGTTTTATCTAAAAAAATAAAAATTTATTTCGCTATTTATATAAATAGTGTTTTATTTGCACCCTAAAAACAACCGTAAGACATGATTATTTCATCTATTTCCTACAAAGGGGGCGTTGGCAAAAGCACCTTAGCCCAAAATTTAGCCATTGCGCTCGCACTCGACAATTACAAGGTCTGTGTTATTGACGCAGACGAAGCTGCCGCGACCACGCGCTGGTTTGCTATCAGACAAGAAGCGAACAAAGAACCATTCGTCAACGTCGTTCAGATGACCGAACCGAAAGCCATCATCCCCTCAGTAAAAGCCCTTTACAAAGACTATGATGCCGTCATCATTGACGGACCGCCGAGTTTGTTCCCAATTGTCAGTAAAATCATGCTTTTAAGTCATATTATCATTATTCCAGTTGTACCCAAAGGAGGTTCGGATTATTGGGTGACAGAAGACTTTTTGGTGCGTTACAACGAAGTTCAAGAGGAAAAAGAAGAAAAAACACCTGCATTTTTCTTGTTAAACATGTACAAAGAGTCTTTCAATCTACACAAAGCCGTTGTTGCAGGTCTAACAACTCTGGGCGAACAATACGGTGTCCGTTTTTTGAATAGTAAACTGCATGAGCGGGTGGCATACGGTGAGTCAAATGTCAGCGGCATATCCGTCATGGAATACACGGATACCAAAGCGCAAAAAGAAATTAAAAACTTGATGCAAGAAATCATCGAAATCGCTCAAAAATAGACACGAAATTACACCAAAATAACCTTTCGTGCAATTTGTGAAATTCGTGTGAACAATGTAAATCATAAAAAACAGGAGGTCAACATGTCAAAAGTCACTGATTTAGGTCTGAACTTAGTACCCACACGGTTGCCTAAAAAAAACATCGTCGAAACGGACAAAGCAGAAGAAATCACTTCTAAAATTCACGCCATTGTCGCTGAACCGACGGTTATTGAAGAAACCATAGAAAAACCTGTCGTTTCGCAGCCTGAAACAAAGCTCAAAGAGGTCAAAAAAAAGGTTGCTAAAACCGCACCTACCCCCAGTAGTCGGGATGCAAGCACCACCAAAAAGCGCACTGCACGTACCATCATCGAAGAT
>JAYTMI010000933.1:0-1899 GCA_043728625.1 Saprospiraceae bacterium
AAAATCTTATTGATCATGAAGATATGAAAAAAAAGCATGCTAAATGGTTAATAAAATAAAATGGAACAAGGCTGCTGATAAAACATTTGACCTCATCACTGAATATTTGCAAAAACATCATTCAACACAAAGTGCTATGAAATTTGCTAACTTGGTATATAAGAAAATAGACCAAATTGAAAGAGGACAAACCATAGGAAGGCTCTCAACCAAAGCAAAAACGGTCATGATTCTACAATTGGACAAACACAGACAAATGTACTACAGACTTGTAGGCACAACCCTTACAATTGTAGATTTTTGGGATACACGACAAGACCCAAGAAAAAAGCCTTATTGAGTAGGTTTTATTTTTCTTTCTCCCTAATTTATATTCAAGAAAATGTCTAATTGTAAAATGCTAAGAACAAGCATTTTACTGAGGGGGTGTTTCAGTTTTTAGAAAAAGTGTTTATATTTGTAAAAAATGTTAAAAATGATTGCCACTGCTATCAAACAGCCCTTTAGCAATGGATGAAGCAGACCGTATTTGGGAGGAAAAAGATTATACTGCTGAGAAAATTCTTGAAACCCACCGCCGTACACCTTATCCCAAAAAAAATAAGTGAGATACGTCATTGATACAAATGTCTTATTAGCTGCTTTTTCACGCAAAATCATTTGAAAACTCAAAAAATAAGCATAAATTTGTAGAAATATAGGTAAACTTACAGAAAACAAACAATAACCGAATATGACAAATCCGACTGGTATTCGTGCTGTAGCTGATTCGAGACTTGAAGAAGCCGAATTACTTTCTGCAAATGGGTTTTACGATTGTGCTTTTTATATTGCAGGGTATGCACTTGAACTCCAATTAAAAGCAAAAATTTGTGAACATTTTAATCTGCCTGATTTTTATAGTCAGTATGTGCCAAGAACAGATTTGTCAAAAACTTTTTTGATTCACAATTTAGAAAGACTTATACTTTTATCTGGACTACATGCTAAATTTGAAGTTGAAAGAATTGCCAATACAAATTTTGACAGCCATTGGTATAACGTGAGCCTATGGTCAGAAAAAAGTAGGTATAATTTAATTGGGACTCAAACAATAACTGAAATAACTAATTTTCTTGAATCAATAAAAATAATAATTGAATGGATAAAAGTACAATAAAAGCGACAGCAGCCCAATTTGTTGCTGCTTTAGAAGCAGACGGTTATGATATTCATTTTGCTGGTATCCCGCCTGTTTTGCCAGAATATGAGCGTCCTTATAGCCTTCAGTTGTACGCACCCCAATTTTTAGAAATGGGTGTTACAACAGCTTTACGTATGTTGACGTTCAAAAAACACGAATTATTATCTATTGAAATACGTAAAGTGTTGACAGGCATTCAAGTCTGTCGAAAACCAGAAGATATTGCTTGTCGAGAAGAAGATATTATTGTGAATAAAATCAAATATCTACCATTAACGATACCTTATCAGTTTTTAGAGATGGTGTAAAAGGTTATTAAGTTGAAAGTATGAAACTGATTAAAAAGAATCAAAAAAATTAAAAAAAAATCGGAACGATTGTAGTCGCTCCGATTTTTTTTAATACTCAATCAACCTCACCCCTCCAACTCCACAATCAAATCATCCTGCGCCACCAAAGTTTTTTCCGATAAATGCACCTTCTTGACTTTACCTGCCATCGGTGCGGTAATCGTGGATTCCATTTTCATAGCTTCGATGATGAACAGCGGCGAATTGACAGCTACCACATCGCCCTCTTTCACGAGGATGCGGCTGATACTGCCTTGTAGCGGTGCGCCGATGTCGAATTTGGTCGTGATTTTTTTATGAACGGCGATTTGAGTTTCTACTTTTTTATCCTTCACGGTGATGGAACGGGTCTGACCGTTGAGGCGG
>JAYTMI010000934.1:0-4764 GCA_043728625.1 Saprospiraceae bacterium
GGTATCACTTATCAGTGGAAACCCAGTGCAGGTTTGAGCAGCGATACAGCAGCACGTCCAACTGCACGTCCGACAGCAACAACGGCTTACAACGTTTCGATTCAAGGAACTTGCCGGATTTCTCCTAAAGTTGTTAATGTAGGTGTTTATGCAGTCAAAGACGTTTTGAACCAAACCGTTTGCCGCGGTGAGGAATTGGTCTTTGATGCGGGCATTACCTACCCCCTCAGTAGTGGTGCCGTTTGGTCATGGACTTCAACGACAGGTCACCTGTCAGAATTGAGCTGTATCAACTGCCCATCACCCACTTTCAAGGCGACGAATACGACCAATACGACAGAAACACATGTGTTCATCGCTACCTTAACTACGGCAAATTGCACTTTGAAAGATACTGTGACCATCACCGTTTCATCGGGTCAAGTTGCCAGTTATCAAGTCATTACATCGCCCAAAGTGACACGTGATACGAATATATGTGTCGGTTCTACTTTCAACTTATTGAAACCTGGATTTGATGTAACCGCTGTTTATGTATGGACATCTGTACCGATTTCAGTTCTTACAAGCAATAATCCGCTCGTTTCGCCTACAGTTTCTACAAAATATTACGTGACTGTAACAGGTGGCGCAGGTGGCTGTGTGGCGGCATCTAAAGACAGTGTTATAGTCAACGTCTATCAACCGCCTGTTTTGACACGCGCATTGAAAGATACGACACTCTGTAAAGATGAAAAAATACAGATTGGCAAGACAAATATTCAAGCCAATACAACGTACTCTTGGAGTAACCTTACTGGTTTGAGTAATACGACATCACCTAACCCAATAATAACGGTTGCTGCGGGCAGACAAGTGTATATTTTGACAGCGACTAACCCAGGTATGTGCGTCACACGTGATACCATGACCGTAACAGGTGTGAATCTGACAGCGAAAATTGACACTGTTGACAGTATCCGCATTTGTCGCGGTGTACCTTTGACACTGAAAGCGGCGACAACACCGCTGGGTTTAAAGGCAAAATGGGGGTCAAACAAAGACTTTTCACTGCCAACAGACTCTGTAACAACTGTTACCGTCAACCCGACACGTCGAACTTTGTACTATATCACGGTCTCCTTGCCAGGTTGTACCCGCCGCGATTCCACAGAAGTCTTTGTGGATTCGCTACCTTCGCCGACGAATATATTGCCACAAGACACCACCGTCTGTATGGGCACACTGATTTTGTTGCGCTCACCAGTCTTTGAACCAGTCTTATTCCCAGGTATTACTTTCAAATGGACACCTACGCAAGGGACAGTGACACCAGACTCATTATACAATATCGTCCTTTCGGCAGACTCAACACGCACATACAAACGCCTAATGCAAAACGGTGTTTGTCGTCAAACGGATAGTACGAAGGTCAATGTCAATCCAAATCCAGTTATCGTCCTATTGCCACGTGATACCGCAATTTGTAACACACCAAATGGGGTCAATGTCGTTTTGACAGCCTCATCCGTCACCCCAGGCGTAAAAGATTGGAAATGGACAGGACCACAAGGAGCTATTTCAAGCGGTGATGGCAAAACATCTATCAATGTTATGCCTACGACTGTTGGAGCAAATAATTATACAGTAACAGCCAAAGTAGGCGATTGTCCAGGTTCGGCATCAACGACGATAACCATCAAGGCGTTCCCTACGGTGACATTCCCTGCTGACCCAACTATTTGTAAAGACAGTTCGATCGTCTTGAATACATCGCCCAATGCAGCTAATACATATAGTTGGACAGGACCAAGCAGCTTTACAAGTGCATCGTCTGCACCGCGTGTCACGCCAACTGCAACGGGTACTTATACGGTAACTATAACGGGTTCAAATGGTTGCTCGAATACAAGTTCCGTTGAGGTTAAAGTAGCAACAGCGACATTGACCGTTACGCCTGATGCCAGCATCTGTGCGGGTCTTCCTTTGACTTTAACTGCGACAGCTTCTAACAACTTAGGCGCCGGTACGATTCGTTGGAGTTCAGGACAAACGACAACAACTATCAATCCGCCAACAACGGTAAGTGGCACATATACAGTGACTTATACGTATGGCAATGGTAAATGTAATATATCGGCTTCGTCCAAAGTGACCTCTATACCGAATTTCTTTTTACGTATTTCGCCCGATACTTTCCGTGCGGATAGGCTGCTTGACCAAGGGACACCTGTTACTTTAAATGCTGTTTTAACAGGTAATTTTGCAGGTCCAACCTTCAATTGGTCGGTCAATGGCACTGAATTAGGTACAACACAAACGGTCAATATCAAGCCATTGGTTGAGGGTGCTTACAAAGTTTCAGTCACTTCGACAACGGGTTGTAAAAAGGATACGTCTATTCAAATCTTTATACGCTATCCTAAATACGAATTGCCAAATGCCTTTACACCAAATGGTGATACGATTAACGGTAATTTTGGACCTATTTTCAATGACCTTTTCCCACCTGCACCGACAAATGCACGTCCACGCTTCTGGAAAGGTCGTATTGAAGTCATTTCCTTCCAAGTATTCAACCGTTGGGGTTCAGAAGTCTATACTGAAACCAATTCAACTGTTCTCAATAGTGCTACTTACAAAGGTTGGGACGGTAAAAAAGGCAGTAATGAACTAGCTTCTGACGTTTATGTCTATATCATCAAGTTAAAAATGCCTGACGACTCAATTCGTGCTGAAACAGGTGAGTTGAATTTGATTCGATAATTGATTGATAAACAATATTTTATAAAAATAAGCCGATACCGAGCCCCCTCAGTACCGGCTTATTTTTTTGATGGTCAACAAATAAATAGTTGATACCAATTTATTTTGTATATTCATCATTCATATTTCATCATTCATCATTAACTATTATATTTTTTCAAATTTATCTTTGAACAGCATAAATCAAAATCTTATGGAAAATAACAAATGGGAACAGATCGAAAATCAAATTCGTCAATACATTGACGAATTTGATTTTGACAAAGCCATCAGACTACTGAAAAAATCCGCTATCGAAAAGCAGAATACCCAACTGCAAGAAGAGATTGAACAGTTCAAAAAAGAATATTCTGCCTTCAAAAAAAAGAAAAAACAAGGCATCTTCACAGCAGAAGAAGTCCAAGCTAACGAAAACGACATGGCGTATGCCCTCTATTATTTCATTGATTGCTTACGCGACGGCGGTGCAAGGGCTGAATCAAGTGAAAGCGGTGCAACGGCGGAGTTTGATGATGTTCCACCTGTGTTCGAAATGGCTGAAATAGAAGTTGCGCCTATTAGACAACATGCGGAACCACCTATTTTTGAACCCCAGCCAGCAGCCTCTATGGCACTGCCACCACCACCACCCGCACCACTACCTATGCCTGTCAAATCTGCGTCTAAACCGTCGAAGGCAAAGCCTCAAACAGAGGGTGGTATCCTCTACAACATACCCAATAAAATGCAGCTAAGTGCCCAAACCAAGTGCATTGTTCGTTTAGCATTTGATAAAAAACAATTGAAAAAACAGGACGACAAGTTTACCGGCGAAGTCATAAAAACGGTGCATGTGTCCGAAGTCATGGAAGTTGACCTCATTGACATCAGCGGCGAAAATGCGTTCAATATCCAATTTGTCTCTCAAAAAGAGCAATTTATTGATAGAAATGAAGCAACGGAATGGCTTATTATGGTCAAAGCCTTGAAAGCAGGCAGTTTCAGTTTGGCTTTAAAAGTGGCAATAATTGAAAAAATTGATGGCAAAGACCGTCGCAAAGAAATGGTTTTAGAAGAACTCGTCGCTGTTGTCAGTGACAATGTCGCCCCTTCAACAGAGTTCAAATCGGCGAGCCAACCCTTTCAACCCGTTGGTGCACAAACTTTAATGCCGATGGGCAACCCCTCAGTAAAAACCGTTCTTTTTATGGGTGCCAACCCGCCTGGCACGCAGTTTTTGCAATTAGAAATTGAACACAGCCGCATTTCAGTGGAGTTGGAAGGCAATTTCCGTTTCCCGACCGCCAAGTTTGTGAGTGCCGCTGAAATTCCCAAATTGTTCATCATTCAGAAACCCAATGTCGTTCATTTCAGCGGTCACGGTAAAGACCCTTCGGGCAGTAGCGACGAAAACGGCACGCGTGGCATTGGTTTACCTAAAAATTATGAAAAAACAGGTGGTATCATCGTCTTCGACAACGATATGCGCGGCATGAAAGTCGTTGAAGACCGAGCATTGGATTTTATCTTTTCAAACGCCGTTAAAAACCTAAAAATTCCTATTCAAATCGTCGTTTTTAACTCCTGCCATTCTGAATCTCAGGCAAAAGTAGTCGGCAAATCCGTTCCTTATGTTGTTGGCACGGCACACGCCATAAAAGACGATATTGCTATTTCGTTTGCCGTTGGTTTTTACTTTGGTTTGGCAAATGGCTTGAGCGTTGAAGATGCTTTCACAAGCGGTAAAATGCAAGCGGTTATGGAAGATTTAGATGCTCAAAATTTGATTGTTTTGTATGTCAATGGCGTAAAATCTGCTTTGTAAATTGTTAAGAAATTTAGACAAAAAAAAGCCGTAAAACATTGATAAACAATGAATTACGGCTTGCAGTACCGAAGGCGGGAATCG
Organism: Saprospiraceae bacterium; assembly: GCA_043728625.1. GTDB lineage: Bacteria > Bacteroidota > Bacteroidia > Chitinophagales > Saprospiraceae > JAAFJT01. The sequence continues at coordinate 4,634 of JAYTMI010000934.1, forward strand.
AACCCGCACGAGGTTGCCCTCACTGGATTTTGAATCCAGCGCGTCTACCAATTCCACCACTTCGGCTTATGTCGCAGACGCTGTTGCGATTATTGCGGGGCAAATTTAGAAACGTTTTCCAATATACGCAA
>JAYTMI010000935.1:0-3191 GCA_043728625.1 Saprospiraceae bacterium
TAAAATGTCAATTTTAAAAATACGACTCAATAAGTTGAAATCTCAAAACGTATGAACCCAATTCTAAAACTTGTCTATCGTTTTTTACAAGCCTTAGCCATTGTTTCGTTAAATATTTATTATAGGAAAGTAGTATTTATAAATCGCTCAAATTTAACGGCGACAGGTCCTTTGATGATTGTGTCAAACCATGCAAACACAGGACTTGATCCGCTTTTTGCCCTCATGTATGCCCGAGAACGATGTTTTGTATTGGCAAATTATGGTTTGTTTAAAAACCCGATTTCCAATGCTATTTTGAGCACCTTGTTTTGTATTCCCATTCAACGTATTCAAGATGTTATGCAAGGCGAAACGCCGAAAAATGACGATGCTTTTAAGGCTTGCGACGAGCATTTACAAGCTGGACGCAGCATTTATGTCGCGCCCGAAGGCACGAGTTATGCCGAAAGGCATATTAGAGAATGTAGAACAGGCACCGCCCGCATCGTTTTCAGTGCCGAAACCAAAAATAATTTTGCCTTAAACTTACGTATTTTGCCTGTTGGCATCACTTATTACGATGGTTTGAAATTCGGAACAGATGTCGTAGTCGAAATTGGCGCACCTTTTTCAGCCGATATTTATGCTGATGCTTACGCCGAAAACGCACGTCAAGCCGTTCAAGACTTAACGCAAGATATTGAAAATCAATTTATTAGCTTGACCGTCAATTGCAACAGCGCAGAAGAAGATGATTTTTTGAAAAAATTAGAAATACTTTTGAACAACGATGCACCTTTAGATGCAGAAGCGCATCATTGGCGCAGTAAAAAATTGATTGCCAAAATCCATGAGTGGCAAAAGTCAGATAACGTTGATTATCAGCAATTTAAAGACAATGTTGAGACTTATTTTACGACCTTAGACAGTATAAAATTGAAAGATGCTTCAATAAAAACAATAAATGCCCCCCTCAGTATATTAGGCATATTAGTCGCTTTTCCTGCATTTATCATCGGTTTTGTGGGCAATATCATTCCTGCTTGGTTGTCAAATCGTATGATTTCATTAGCAAAAGTACATGAATCTTATGACTCAACGATTCGCTTTTGTGCAGGTTTAGTCTTTTTCCCATTGTTTTGGTGGCTACAATCAGAAGTCCTTTTTTATGGAAAGGATTTGAATTTTTTTGAGACATTGGCTTATATAATTGTTATGATTGCAACAGGATTACTCGCTTGGCGTGTCTATACTGAGGGGTCTAAAATTTTCAATCTTTATCGTTATAAAAAAACTAATAGAGATGGTTATTTATCTAAAATAAGACAACCAATTGTAGATAAGTTAAATCAATTATTGTAATTCTTCAATTTGAAAATTAAGAAACATTAAAACTTAACCTTTCATCCAACCAAAACTACCATTGTTTAAAACCCAAAAGAATGCACCAATAATTAATGGTGTCAGGATTGAAATAAGCATATAAGTAAAATACCAACGTGGTACTTTCGACCTTTCAATCAGTTCCGAAATGAGCGAAATAACCAATACAAAAAGAGCAATGGCAGAGAAAGAAAGGGTCATAATTGTAGCGACATACTCATTCCACATCCACAAAGCGATGTAAATGATGGCTTCGATTAGAAAAACCTCTGTGATACTGAGGGGGGCATTTTTCATGAATTTCATAACGGAAAAGGACTTATAGCTTATTAAGGTTTGAAAAGAGGCGTAAAGATAGAGACACTAAACTTGTCTTTTTTGTAAAAATAATCAACGCTTTTTTTACCTTTGGGCACATTCATAAAATATAAAAATGGCAGAAATAACGAAAAGCCTAAAGGCAAAAGACGGCATACAACTTTTCATTCGTGAAAATACCCCCCCTCAGTATAAAGGCATAATTTGTATTGTTCACGGCTTCGGCGAACATGGTGGACGATATGCTCATGTGGCTGATTTTTTCAATAATAATGACTATGCTGTTTTAGCTATTGACAACCGTGGACATGGCAAATCGGAAGGGAAACGGGGTCATGCACCCAATTTTGATAGTTATTTAGACGATATTGACGTATTTTTAGCGGATACAAAGCAACGGCTGAACGATGTGCCGATGTTCTTATACGGTCATTCGATGGGTGGTAATTTGACCTTAAATTATGTGATTCGTCGCCAACCGTCTTTTTTAAAAGGTCTTGTTGTAACTGGACCTTGGATACAATTAGCCTTTGAACCCAAGCCAATTATGATTACGATGGGTAAAATAATGCGCGCTATTGTACCAACTTTTACGCAGGATTCGGGTTTAAAACCAGAAGACATCTCACGTGACAAGGCGGTTGTTGAGGTGTATAAAAACGACCCGCTTGTTCATTCCAAAATCACGGCTTCGGCGGGTATGAGTTTGACGGAATCAGCGGCGTTTTTAGATGCTTTTTCTGGCGAAATGCCCATACCAACTTTTATTTTGCACGGTACAGATGATAAATTGATAGCGCAAAGTGCCAGTGAAGCGTTTGCAAACCGTGTTACAAATGTGGACTATAAAAAATATGAGGGCTTGTACCATGAAATTCACAATGATCCTGAAAAAATAGATGTTTTGAATGATGTACTTATGTGGTTAAATTCAAAACTGTAAATAATTGATAATTAATTTTTTAAAAATAAAAACAATAACAATGACAGCTCAAGACTTCCTTGCGGGTTTACCTGCTAAAATCAATCCTGAATCTTTGAAAGGTGTGGAAACGACTTTTCATTTCAATCTCGATAGTGGGGCTTTACAAAAAACATTGCGCGTGGCAGATGGCAAATTAGAGATGCTTGATGGCTTGGTAGGCGAAGCTAAATGTGCTGTTACTGCAAAATCTGAAACGTTGATGAAATTGGTAAAAGGCGAAGAAAACCCTATGATGGCAGTGATGATGGGTAAAATCAAATTATCAAATCCTGGGGAAATGATGAAATATGCTAAGTTGTTTGGCATTATGTAGTCTAAATACTGAGGGGTGCTATTTTCAAAAGAAGAAAAAAAGAAGTAACCTATATTGGGTATTTTTAAACCCTTTTTAATCCCGCAAGGTCGTTTGACCTTGCGGGATTTTCGTTTTTGAGAAAACGGCACGGTTTTTGTTTTTATAGAAAAAACAGACCGAATACCCGACAGACACTACCGCTTTCTAAATAGTCTCATCTTTAAATAT
>JAYTMI010000936.1:0-4045 GCA_043728625.1 Saprospiraceae bacterium
GATTTTGTCGCTGCCGACTTGTTATCGCAAGCCGAACATGGTGTTGACAGCCAAGTTGTCCTTTTAGCATTTTCAGAAAATTTTATTAATAGCGTTTTAGAAAGTATTGATAATCAATTACTTGAATTACCAAGAGCTGATTTAGCAAAAGAAGCCTTGAAAAATTCTATTGCCATAGTCGTAGAAGATGCCGAGGAAGCGATGGCGATTTCAAACTACTACGCGCCTGAACATTTGATTATACAAACCGACAATGCCGATGCCTTGAGTGAAAAAGTGGTCAATGCAGGCTCTGTTTTTATCGGTCATTGGTCGCCCGAATCGGTTGGCGATTATGCTTCTGGTACGAACCATACGTTGCCGACAAACGGTTATGCACGAGCGTATTCTGGCGTGTCTGTGGATAGTTTTGTGAAAAAAATTACGTTTCAACGCTTAGATACTGAGGGGGTCAAAAATATCGCTCAAACGGTGGTGGCGATGGCAGAAGCAGAGCAGTTAGAGGCTCATGCACGGGCGGTGACGATTCGGTTAGAATATGTGTTAGAATAAATCAAAAGTCAATTTTTTGATAAATATCAGCTAATGAAATTTGATTGTTTTCAACAGGAATAGCTTCTGACATGTCTGTTTTTTCAATAAAAAGCCACGCATCTGCTTGACGAATATATGTCATAACTTGCGTCCAATATTGTGCAACAAAAATGATTTGCTGTAAAGAAGGTATCTTTTTGTAATTGTTGAATTTTTCGATTAGGTCATATTCACGTGTGCCTTGAGACAAAACTTCTATGACAATATAAGGATTTGCAAGGCAATTAATCGTTTTTTTGCGGAATTTATGCAGTTTCATCACTGGTTCGCCTTTTCTGACGACAACGTCAGGATTATATCCTGCGAGGTTATCGGCAACGAAAACGGATGTATTGCTGCCCAAAACATGACATTCCCGATTGTTGCGAAAGAGTAAATTCAAAGCAAAAATGAGGTTGCCTACAAGTTCTTCGTGCGTTAAAGTTGCGTTGCCCATCAGTATGTTTTGGTTTGTTTTATCGGTTTCAAAAATCGAAACAAGGTGTCCGTTTGAATATTCAATTTTATAGTCGCTTTCGATTAATAGCTCAATATAGTCTTCAAAAGTAGCGGGTAAACGCAGTTTCGCAGGCAACTCAAGGCGGTCAATGAGTTTGTAAGGCAAAAGTGGTTTAAGACGTTTGCTTTTGGATTTCGTTAATTCTATAGCTGAAGGTGAAGTCATTTTTTTTATTTTTGAAATTCAGGTAAACCATCATATATATCTTTCAAAAAAATAGGATTTTCGCCAACGATAGGTAGTTCATCGTTCATGTTTTTGAAGTCAATATTGCGCCATTCGTTTTCAGAAATACGGATATATGTCGTAGCGAATGTCTCTGTTGACTCAATATAAATGATTTGCTGGACGCTTTCGATGGCTTTATAATCAGGTAATTTTTCTTGTTTATCAAATCCTCGAGTACCTTTTGACAATATTTCGACGATGATATGAGGATTGACTACCGAAGTTATCAACCGCTTTTTAGGGCGATGTTTGATATAAACCGTAGGCTCTAAGGCAATGGCAATATCAGGGTTGTAGGATTGGTTTCGGGTTGGAATGTAAATTTTTATGTTACTTCCAAATAATGCATAACGATTGCCTTGAATGGGGTAATCGAAAATATTACCTAAAATACGCGCTAAACGCATCATTAAACGCTCGTGAATCGGTGCTGCTTCGCCCATAATTGTCTTGGTTTTCTCGTCGGTTTCGATGAATGAAACAATATGACCGTCATGGTATTGCACCCGATAATCGCAGTCGTGGACGTACTCAATATATTCCTCATAAGTGGCAGGAATACGCAATTCGGGAGCCAATTCTGCTCTTTTTTCATAGGAGAATGGCAACAAACGGCGACGTTTGGGTTTGTTTTCAACAACGGGAATGGTAGTGGCTTGTGTGGTCATTTTTTAATTTTTTTACAAAAATAATCTTTTTATTTCAATAAAATGCAACGAATAATGACTGTTAACAAATTTCAGAAGTATCGGATATTTCCAAAATATCGGATACTTGAGCTATCATTAATTTGTGAAATGGTTATAATTCGGGGCATGAAATCTATGCTAAATCAATGAATATCAACAAATTAGTAAGACCAAATATTCTAAAAATGAAAGCCTATTCGTCTGCACGCGATGAGTTTAAAGGGGCGGCTTCGGTCTTTTTAGATGCCAACGAAAACCCATTCGACAACGATGGTTTGAACCGCTATCCTGACCCTTTGGCGATGGGGGTAAAAAATGAAATCGCTAAAATCAAAGACGTGACGGCAGAAAATATTTTTCTCGGCAATGGCTCTGATGAAGTGATTGATGTCCTCATCCGTATTTTTTGCGAACCACGTGTGGATAATATTATTACGTTACCACCGACCTATGGTATGTATCAAGTTTCCGCTGATACGGCTGATGTCGCGGTGCGTATGGTGAATTTGACACCTGATTTTCAACCGAATATCGAAGAAATACTGAGGGGGGCAGATGAACACTCAAAAATTCTGTTTATTTGCAGCCCGAACAATCCGACGGCTAACAGTATTGAGTCCAGCAAAATGCTGAATTTGCTCAATGCGTTCAATGGCATCGTCGTGGTTGACGAGGCGTATATTGACTTTTCAGCGCAACAAAGTTGCATTGAATGGTTGGAAACGTTCCCGAATTTGGTTGTTATGCAGACTTTTTCAAAGGCATGGGGCATGGCGGGTATTCGGCTCGGTATGGCATTCGCCTCAAAAGAGATTATTGATTTGATGAATAAAGTGAAACCGCCATACAATGTCAATGCCTTGACGCAACGAGCAGCTCTTGATTTATTGAAAAATAAAGCGGCTAAAAAGGACGCTGCCGTTAAAGAAATCCTTGCGGAACGGGGAAAAATGGCGGCTATACTGAGGGGGTATGAATTTGTTGAAAAAGTGTTTCCAAGCGATGCCAATTTCCTTTTGGTTAAAATTCCAAGACCGAATGAGATGTATCAATGGCTTTTGACACATGGCATCGTTGTTAGAAACAGAGCGAATGTAACGCTTTGCGAAGGCTGTTTGCGAATAACAATTGGTACGCCAGAAGAAAACGCCGTGTTATTGAAGGCGTTTAAAGAATCGCAGTTTTTGATTGCATAAATCAAAGTAGTCAACAGGTGACTTTGAGTCTAATATCGTCAACTTAAGGAAATCTAAAAATAGAAAATGAAATGAAAAGCGCAAAATGTTCGGGGAACTTTAAAAGTTCCCCGAACATGGAATCTTTCTCAACACTTCATTTCCACTAAGTTGATGACATTAGACTCAAAGTCACCCGCTGACTGATACAACTAATTAATTATCAATATTTTATAAAATTTAAAAATAATGGAAAACCTAAAAAATGTCATTGAAACAGCGTGGGAAAACCGCGCCCTTTTGAAAGAAGCTGACACACAAGCGGCTATCAGAGAACTCATCGAACTACTCGATAAAGGAAAAGTACGTGTTGCTGAACCTGATACTGAGGGGGGCTGGAAGGTCAATGATTGGGTAAAAAAAGGTGTAATTCTTTATTTCCCAATTCAAAAAATGGAGACGATTGAAGTCGGTCCATTTGAATTTCACGACAAAATTGCCTTGAAACGCGATTATGCGAAGCAAGGCGTGCGGGTTGTGCCTCATGCCATTGCGCGTTATGGTGCGTACCTCGAATCAGGCGTTATTATGATGCCGAGTTATGTGAATATCGGTGCGTATGTCGGTAGCGGCACGATGGTGGATACGTGGGCAACAGTCGGTTCATGTGCACAAGTCGGCAAAAACGTGCATTTGAGCGGTGGTGTTGGTTTAGGCGGTGTCCTCGAACCTGTTCAAGCGTCGCCGACAATTATCGAAGACGATTGCTTTATTGGCTCGCGTTGTATCGTCGTTGAAGGTGTGCGTGTAGAGCGTGAATGTGTTTTAGGCGCGAATGTTGTTTTGACGCAATCCACGCA
>JAYTMI010000937.1:0-4720 GCA_043728625.1 Saprospiraceae bacterium
AGTGGATAGTGGATAGTTTTTTTGAACTATCCACTATCAACTATCAACTATCAACTAAACAGTATCGGACGCAAAAATAAGCAGATTTTCGACCTTGAAACATCATTTGCATATCATTATCATAGTTTTTTTCTTTTGTGCAACGGCTGCGTATGCTCAAAAGCCCGATTCCTTGCTGAAAAAAGAACAATCTGTGCCTTCCAACCTGCGCACCGTCTCGGCGGAACCTACTACGCTCGTAGCTCTCGACAGTACACCGCACAAGGACTCTACTACTGTAAAATTCTCAAAAGAAGGCTTGGATTCGCCTGTTGACTACGGTGCAAAAGATTCGATTTTCTTTGACAATAAAAGCAACCTCGTTCATCTCTACGGCGATGCGTATGTCAACTACAGCAACCTAAAATTGACGGCAGCTTATATTGTCGTGGACATGAAAAACAGTGTTGCCACTGCTGAACCACGCCCTGATAGTGTCGGCAAACCAAAAGGCTTGCCGAATTTCAAAGACGGCACGCAAGATGTCAGTGCCAACAAAATGCGTTATAACTTCATTTCCAGAAAAGGTATCATTATAGAAGCCTTATCCAAGCAAAATGATGTGTTTATACATGGCGGAAAATCAAAATTTGTGGCTTCAACAGGCGATTCGACCAAAAAACAAGACAATATTATTTACTCTAAAGACGCTATTTTCACAACTTGTTCAGCCGACCATCCGCATTTTGGTATCGTTTCAGCAAAGCAAAAAGTGATTCCAAACAAGCTCATTGTCGTCGGTCCTTCCAATTTGGTGATAGGCGATATTCCTACGCCGTTATGGTTGCCATTTGCTGCTTTTCCTTTGAAACAAGGTAAAAAAACGGGTTTGATTTTTCCAAAAGACTATGAATATTCGCCCACTTGGGGTTTCGGTTTAAAAAATATGGGTTGGTATTTTCCTTTGTCCGACAATTACGACCTCACTTTGACAGGCGATGTTTACGTACGAGGCACTTGGGGTCTGCGTGCGAACAGCCGTTATGTTAAAAAATATCGCTATCAAGGCAATTTAGAAGTAGGCTATGCGAGTACGATTAAAGAAAATGAACTATCCGTTCTATCCCGCGACCCTTCTTGGAATATTCGTTGGTCACATTCCAAAGACCAACGTGTCAATCCCAATTGGTCATTCAATGCGAGTGTGAATATGAGTGGTTCAAAAAGTAATGACCCACTGCGCAGCAACTACAACAGCGTCACGCGTAACGACTTTAATTCAGCCACGACGAGTCAAGCAACGTCTTCGATTTCGTTTACAAAAACATTCCCAGGTAAGCCTTATTCGCTTTCGGGAGGTATGCAGTTATCTCAAAATTTAGTCACACGTGAAGTGACAGCATCGTTGCCCAACCTCGATTTTACGATGCAAACCCTCTTCCCTTTTAAGCAAAAAGAACGGGTTGGACCTGAACGTTGGTACGAAAAAATAGCGTTGCAATACAGTTCGAGCCTTCAAAATCAGATTCAAACAAAGGACTCTTTGTTGTTGACACCTCGTGTTTTAGATAATTTAAAATTTGGTGTAAAACACAATTTGAGTTCCAATGTCAATTTCACTGTTTTAAAATATTTCAATTTATCCCCCTCAGTATCTTACAGCGAAAATTGGTATATTAACCAAATCAGTAAGTCTTTTGACCCAACACAAACATTTAAGATTGACACATTTATAAATAACACTAAAACAGATACGTCCTTTGTACAAAGGGTTTTACAAGATGGTACAACTAAAACAGATACAATTGGTGGCTTCTATCGTCCGCATCAATTTAATATGGGAGCAAGTCTAACGACACGTATTTTTGGAACGGTTCAGTTCAAAAATGGTTGGTTGCGCGGCATACGGCACTCGATTTCACCTTCTTTAAGTTTCAACTATTCGCCTAATTATTATCGCTACACAGACAGTGTGCGGACAACCAATAGTTCCCTTTTAAAGCAAGTGTATAGCCGCTACGAAAACTCGCTTTATGGCGCAGCAAATGGTGGCAAACAAATGGCTTTGGGTTATAATTTGACGAATCTTTTTGAGATGAAAACCTTCAACAAACGAGATTCAACTTTTAAGAAAACCAAACTTTTAGAAAACGTCAATATCTCTGGAAACTACAATTTCGCAGCCGATTCGTTCCGTTTCAGCGATATTTCGATGTCAACAGGTACTAATTTGTTCAAAGGTCTTTCGACTTTAAGCGTTGGTACGTTGTTTAGTCCTTATGGTCGTTTAAAAAATAATATGCGTTCGAAGGATTTTGCGATTAAAGAAAATGGCAAATTATTGAACTTTTTGAACGCCACCGTGTCCATCAACACAGGCATCAGCATTGGTCAAATCAGAGACTTTATAACAGGTGATGCAAAAGAGGGCAACCTCGCGGAACAACAAAAGCCCACTAAAAAATCAAAGAAAAACGCCGAAGAAGAGAGTCTCGTTGACCTTTTCAAAGATTTCAGAATCAATCACATCTTTTCAATTAGTGTGGATAGAAACTTTGGTGGGCGCGATACAACGCTTTATCAAAACTCACTTTATACATCTGGTAATATTAAATTGAGTAAAAAATGGTCTATGACGGTCGGCAATATTGGTTATGATTTTGTTCAAAAACAATTGACTTACCCCGATTTTAGTTTTAGTCGCGACTTACATTGTTGGGAAATGGGCATGAGTTGGCAGCCTGTACGTGGCACGTATTCGTTCTTCTTACGTGTGAAACCAGGTACGCTTGACTTCATCAAAGTACCTTATCAACAGAACTTGAGCGATGGGCAGTTTAGGCGATTTTAATAGCTGAAAAATATTTTGAGGATATTTTTTGTATTTTTGCAACGACAATAAGTTCTCATTTTGAACAGAAACGCCCCCTCAGTATTTTGAAGTTTCAAGCGGACAATTTTGTTTTGACACAACGTTTTATTAAACCAAGGTCAAAGGCGAATCATAAAAAAATTTGATCATAACGCATTTCATTATGGACAAGGCTAAAAAAATTCTATTACGCTTCATTGATTTTTTTCTAAGTATCTTTAATGTCAACGACTTAAAAGAGGAAAAAACGACAACTAAACCTAAAAATAAACCTGAACCCAAAGTTGAAAAACCGACGGAATCCAATACGGACATAAAGCCCATTCCTTCAAAAGATTCAAAACCCACTACAAAACCGGAAGACAAACCGACGACTAAGCCAACCAAAAGTTCAGGTGCAGTGACGATTGACCCTAATTATAGCAACAGAAAAGGCTATAATCCTAATTTTTTAAGCCTAAAACTGCCTTTGCCGAAGTTGTCTAAGGCTATGCAAGCCAAAATTGCCTTGACGACTGAGGGGCATAAAAAAGAACTGAAATACCATCATTACAGCCTTGTGATGAATGGAGAAAGGAAATTACCTTTTTTTACGGCTGTGAATGTAGATGCTTTGAGCTATGAAAAATTAGGAGACGTGCCTTCGAGAACGGAAATTGGGCGAGACAAATGGTATTTAGACCCGCGCATTCCAAAGGAGGTACAACTTCCCGCCTCTTTTTATGATAAAAATGACTTTGATATTGGTCATCAAGTGCGTCGTGAGGATACACTTTGGGGCGATACTTTGGAGTTTGCTATCAAAGCCAATAACGATACTTTTCACTTGACGAATGCTGCACCACAACATAAAGACTTTAACCGTAATGCCCGACGTTGGCTCGGTTTGGAGAATTATGCCCTTCAAAATGCCCGTAAACACGGTTTAAAGATTACGGTTTTCACAGGTCCTGTTTTTGATGATAAAGATGGTGTTTATAATGATGTTAAAATTCCTGACCAATTTTGGAAAGTCATTGTCATGATTAAAGATGACGGTACGCCTTCTGCAACGGGTTATATTGTCCAACAAAATGATTTGATTGAAGACATTGTGACACGAGGTTTTATGTATGAACAATTTCAAACCTATCAAGTGCCTATTTCTGAAATTGAAGATTTGACGGACATCACATTTGGGCTAAACGACTACGACCCTATTCAGAAAAAGAAAACACGCTCGTTGACCTATGAATTTAAACCAGAATTGGTTGACTCTTTTGATAAAATCATCTTTTAAGTTTTAAGTTTTAAGTAATGCTGTTTAAAAATATACAATCAAATATAGAGATAGTAGATACTGATTTTGATTTGGTATTTGAGGAAAGAATTCAAGGTGCTTCTCCTATTCATTTTACGCCTTTAAAGGTCGCTAAATTGGCTGCCCGTTATTTGGCAAATGAAAAAGGTGTAAAAGTCTTGGACATCGGGTCAGGTGCAGGCAAGTTTTGTATGATTGGCTCGGTTTGTACTGAGGGGGTCTTTGTGGGTGTTGAACAACGGGAAAGACTGCATTTAGAAGCCCTTAGAATATCTCAAAAATACAATTTAACAAATGTGTCCTTCATCAATACCAATATTACAAATATCTCTTTTAAAGACTATGATGCTTTCTATATTTTCAATGCTTTTTATGAAAACATCAGTCTATTCGGCGGTAGTATTGATGATGATATTGAATTAAAACGTGAACTGTACGAAAGCTATTCTTTGTATGTCAAAAAACAACTCGCTGACATGCCTATCGGAACAAAATTGGTGACTTATTTTAGTTTTGGAAAAGAAGTTCCAGACAGTTATGAAATACAATTCAAAGCTTTTGATGAGAAA
>JAYTMI010000938.1:0-4944 GCA_043728625.1 Saprospiraceae bacterium
GGTTTGTTGGGCAGTACCATTGACCACGGCGGATATGGTTTTTTGATGAACACTTTTGACATTATGATGCCGTTCTCGTCCATGGTTCGGTACGACCAACGTTATGCACGTGCTGTTGGCAAATGGGCATTGAACGCTTCGAATGCAGCGCGATTTTGTTATCCTTATGATATGCCCGATTCACTGCAAGCCATCCCTCAGTATAAAGCCGTGACTAAAAATGTGATAGCTTATGAAGGCATTATCAAGGAATCAAGTTACCCTCAGTTCAAAGGCATCACGCCGTTTGTGCAAGGAGATGGACCGCAATGGGAGAAAGGAATGCCGCAGCAAACCATGTTTTCAGTGTATGGCAGCAGCCACGTCGGATTCTTTGGCGGCACCATTCAAAAGACCAATGTGCCTGAAATCCTACAAATAGACTGTCGCTTGACCGATTTGTACAAAAAACAAGAGGCATACCCGACTTACTTGTTCTTCAATCCTTATCAAGAGATAAAAATAGTAGAAACCAACGTCGGTCAAGAGAAAACCGATGTTTATGACACCGTTAGCCGCCGTTTCCTATTAAAAGGGGTGAGTGGAGATGTTGTGTTTTCTGTTCCTGCCGATGCCGCACGCGTCTTGGTTTTTGTCCCTTCGGGAAAAAAGTTAACCATAGAAAAAGGAGTATTGAAAGCGGGCGGTCTGCCTATTGATTTCAGTTATCCAAAACTCTAATTGTCTTTCAATTTAATAAAAATATAAGATTATGACTGCGACATTTACATATACACTCATTCTCGCTGCGATATTCATTGGCAAAAAGCTTATTGTTCAATTTGCCCATCAACCGCTTTACATTTTTGGCAAAAAAGTAAGACATGAGTGACTCTGATAAGGTCAAAAAGCTCTGTTTTTACTTTTCCCGATCTTAATCGGTTTCATGTCTTGCTTAAACCGCTGACCAAATCCTGAATTATTCGGATTGTATGTGTCAACAAAATCGGCATTTACACCCGTTTTAGGAATTTTCTTTTCATATCCCAATGCCCAATAAATGCCATTGAGTGCCAATTTTCGCATAGAAACGTCTTTGAAATCATAAGGATGACCCAATGTTGTGAAAAATACGCGTGCCGATTTACCGCTTTGCGTAGCGTAAGTTTTTGTCCACGCCACAGGGTTTGTTAAGGGAAATTGGTCCAGTTTACCATCCTTTTCATGATTGGATTTTAAGGCTTTTCCTTCTAAAAATGGCTTGCAATCACCATTGAGTTTCCATTTGCCGCCGTCCACGTGGTAAAGCCACGAGTAGGCTTGAAAAGGTTGAAAGCCGTTCAAAATAGGGGTATTGGTTTCGCCTTTTAGATAAACTGAAGTCAGTGGTTTATTACCATCTTCAAAATGACCGTGATGTGTAATCCATTGTTGTCCATAGACTTTGGCAGGCCAGGCATCATTGAGGTAGAACATGGAGCTATCGGTATTATACTTAAAGGTGTGTGTCGCCGTTCGGAAACCGACGATGGGTTTTCCTGTTTCGGCATAGTCCGTAATCATTTTGGCTTGATGCTTGGGCAGTTCTCGCCATCTTGTAAAAACGACCATTAAATCTGCCGTTTTCAAGGCTTCCAAACCGACTATATTGTTGTTAATATTGGGATTGATATTGCCTGCGCTGTCTAATGGATAGCACAAACTAATTTTTGCACCCAACTCCCGATGCAATATTTTACCCAGCATGGGCATACTTTCTTCCGAGCGGTATTCTTCATCACCCATGACAAAAACGATGTGTGGTTTTTTCTTGGCTTGTTCTGTTGTTGCAGAAAAAGAAGTGATGGAAAAGAGGAGTAAAAGGCTTAGTTTGATTAGATTTTTCATTGACGATTTTATGATTTTTATAAAATTTTTCATCAAAATACTGAGGGGGTATTCAATCCTTTGTTTTTTCTTCTTTCAAAATCAAATCCACAAACCGTTTTGTATGGTCGGCTAAAAAAATGGGGATATTAAGCAAGCCATTATTGTATTCAAGATTTTTTAAAGAATAGCGGATTTTTAAAGATGGTGCGTACTTATTGGCGTAGTATGCCAAACTTTTACTTCTTATATTTTCGCTTGATTTTACCTCAACAGGAATAATTTTATCTTGATATTGGATTAAAAAATCTACTTCTGCTATGGCATCGGAAGTCCAATAACTTGGTGTACCTTCAAATTGTGTCTTTAAACTTTGTAACACGTAATTTTCGGACAATGCCCCTTTAAATTCGGTGAAAAGGCGATTGCCTTCTTTAAAAATGATGGGGTCTAACATGGTCTGAAGTCTCAATAAGCCAATGTCTAACAAATAAATTTTAAAAGCGGATAAATCGCTGTAAAAAGAAATAGGAAATTCGGGCTTTTTACACAAAGGCACTCGATAAACAAGACCCGCCTGTTCTAACCATACGATTGCGTTTTCATATTCCCTTGCTCTTGCTCCTTCTCTGATGGTTTGATAGATAAATTTCTTGTTTTCTTTTGCCAATTGCGACGGTATGGCATCCCAAACATATTTTATTCTGATGGCTTCCGTTTTTGCAGCATGCTTTGAAAAATCTAAGGCATAAGCTCCTTGTATTTGTCGTAGGCTTTTCTCAATTTCAAAAATATCAATCGTTTCCACCATCCGTAGAGCGGGTTCAGGCATACCGCCACAAATCATATAGGCTTTGAAAATGTCCACAAATTCACTGAACATAATGTCTAACAAAGGTTCAAATGGTGCGCTTATGCTCTGCGAATAGTTATAAAGTTGTGGATTTTTGGCTTTTAAAAACTCGTGAAAAGTTAGCGGGTATAATTGTAAAAATTCCACCTTCCCAACTGGAAAAGATTTACTTGTACCCAGACTAATTCCCAACAGCGAACCTGCTGCAACGATTGCATATTCAGGTGCATTTTCACTGAAATATTTTAAAGAATTGAGGGCTTCCTCACATTCTTGGATTTCATCAAAAACAATAAGGGTATGGGTAGCATCAATACTTTTGCCATGAATAATGGACAAATTATGCAAGAGCCGTTCAACTTGTTTGGTTTGCTTAAAAATTTGGCTCAATTCAGGTCTTTCTTCAAAGTTGAAATAAGCCATTTCTTCAAATTGGGTCTTGCCAAAATGTCGAATGAGTGATGTTTTGCCCGTTTGCCGCGCCCCTTGCACAATGAGTGGTTTTCGGTATTTACCATTTTTCCAATTGACAAGGTCAGTGTATAAATTTCTTTCAAAAAACATGATAAAAAATGGCTGTTAGTAGGAAGTATTTTCAACAAAAGTAGCAACAATTCCTGCAATATCCAATTATTAGTGATGATTATGTGATTTATTACACATTTCATTCACTAATTGTGCAAAAATTAAGAAAAATACTGAGGGGGTGTCATTAACTACTCATGTGGATGCAATTTCAACAATTCCTTAGGTGTATAAAAGCCTTTTTGCTTTTTAGTTTCATCCCGAATGGCTTTAACTTTTTCAGATGTAATGATGAAATTAGACGCATTGCCAAAGGAATTTCTAACAAAATTGGACACTGCCGCCACTTCTTCATCGCTCAACATAGTGCTATAAGGTGTCATAGGGACATTGCCAGGGTATTGTTTGCCATTCACTTCTATGGGTCCATATAGCCCATGTAGTATCACTTTTATGAGCCTATCGGGGCTTCCTGAAACCCATTTGCTTTTTACAAGCGGAGGGAAACCAGAGTCTTCAAGACCTTTGCCATCGGCTTGATGACAGGTGACACAATAGCCTTCACGGTTATAAATTTCCAAACCTTTGACATACAAACTACTTTTTTTATCAAGCGGTTGTGCTTGATTTGAGTCTTTTATGTCTTGCGGCGGCTGTTTTACATAATTGAAAATGATGCGTAAATGGTCATCCATCGGGTTCTTTTCGATGTTTTTTAGCACCTTTTGAAAGGTGGTTTTGTCCAACCAAGTACCCGCTACCATTGCTTCCATACGCACCCGACCACTTTTATCATTGGCAGCTTGGACAATCATATCCGTTGCATTTTTAATTTTGTCTGTATTAAAACGCAAGACTTCAACCGCCGCCGCACGCACTCTTTCATCTTTCGATTTGAGTAGAGTATTCAACAAATTTTCGTCAATTTTATTGATGCCCCAACTGACCCAAAGCCCTTCTAAGCGGTAACGCTCATAGTTTGTATCCTTTTTATCAAGGTTTTTTAACCAAATTTGGAGTTTATTAAAGACTTCATTTTTATCACGCCCACGCAATTCTCTTTTCGTCCGATAGCGGCTGCGGTATTCGGGCAGTTTTAAATTGTCCAATAATTCTTCAATACTTGCACCGTCTATTTTTGCTGGTTTTACCAACGGGCGAGAAGGATAGGAGATGCGGTAAATGCGTCCGTGTACGTGGTCACGAAGTGGGTCGCGGGCGTTGTGCTGCATGTGACCAATCAAGGTATTGTGCCAATCGGCAAGGTAAAGTGAGCCATCGGGCGCAATTTCCATATCCACAGGACGGAAATTAGGGTCACTGCTTTGCACCAAATCCATGCGGTGTTTGGTCATGTAACCCGTGCCGTCATTGATGACTTGGTGCATTTTAGAGCCTAAAAAACCAATGGTGTTATTGAGTAATATATCGCCTTGCACATTATCGGGAAAGTGGCGACTGTATATGAATTCCAAGCCCGAAGTCGGGCGTACACGTTGTTTTTCCTCAATGATAGATTTCCCTGTAGGCGAAGAGTAGCCATAAGTCGGTTTTACCGTGCCGGGTGTCATCCAATAGGCATCGGGTCCAGAAGTCGCCAAGAAAAAAGGTTGCCCCCATTCGTCAAAAGCCGTACCCCATGGATTGGGGATAGGCAATTGGGCAATTTTATCCAACTTTTTTTGATTGGGATTGTAACGCATGAAACCGCCGTTTGTGCC
>JAYTMI010000939.1:0-11332 GCA_043728625.1 Saprospiraceae bacterium
GCAATAAAACAAATATTAACAACTGCCCAGAACCAAAAGTTTTCGTGTGGCACAAAAGGCACAGTTCCAAGTCCTATCATCATCAAAACAGAACCGATGACCAATAGTTTTTTTTCTCCATAAACCTTGTTCAAACGACCAACAAGCCCGCCTTGAACAATGACAGATGCAACGCCGATGATGCCGAACAAGTAACCAATATGCTTTTCGTCCAAGCCATATTGTTCCTTCCAGAGCAATGCGCTGACCGTTTGCATTGCTGCAAAAGCGAGGACATAAATGACCCAAAGCCACATTAATTCACGTAAAACGGGCTTTTTGAAGGCATTAATATAATTATCAACAGGCACAAACTTGATTGGTGCGTCTTTATTGAGATTTTTATTTGACTCTGGCAATAAAAAATAAACTGATATGAGATTGAGTAAACACAGTGCAGCGGACCCATATCCAACACCTTCAATGCCATAAGCACTTTTAAGCAAGCCCCCGAAAGGCGGTCCGAAAATGAAACCGAGACCAAAGGCTGCCCCTATCATACCCATCATTTTTGTCCGATTTTCAACTTTTGTAATATCGGCAATATAGGCTTGTGCCGCAGAAATATTCGATGAACCAATGCCATTAAGTACTCTCGATACGATGAGTAGCGGCAAGGCAAAGGCGTGTGCAAATATGATATAGCCTATCATATTCATAAAAATACTGATTAAAATAATCGGTCTTCTGCCAATACGGTCGCTGTAAGCACCGAGGAAGGGGGTGAAAACGAAGTTTAACAACGAATACACGCTGATTATTAAACCAAATTCGGCATCTGTTGCGCCCAGTTCTTTGGCATAAGTGGGTAAAATGGGGATGATAAGTCCAAAACCTAACAAGTCTATGAAAACTGTTAAGAAAATAATCGAAAAGGCTTTTTTGTTCTCCATGGCGCAAAATTAGTAAAGTTGGGCTTTATTACCTCAAATCAAACTCCGAAATTGTTTTGATGTTTTTAAGGTCTCGATAATCCAATTGAGTTAGTTTTTTTTCGCCAATAATCATTAGAGTTCCTTTGGCAGGAATGACATCTAGCGCATCAAGTTTTGGTAGGTAATTAAGCTGTTTCATACTGAAGGGGTCTGAAATATCGAAAATACGCAAGCCGTCGTCGCAAACGAACAAGGTTTTACCGTCTAAACCCATGCCCGCAGGGTAAGTCATAGGGTATGTTTTTAACAATTTAGGATAATTGACATCTCTCACATCTAATACGTGTAATTCATTGGCTTCAACTGATCCCGCATTACACGTCCGTCCGTTGCGCAGCGTCACAAAAGCCAATGTATCATTTGCTACAACGGGGTCACAACCCCATCTGTGTTGAAATTGCCCTTCAAATTTAGGTATGCCACCCGATTTAAAACTGTATAAAAACATACCCGTTCTTGAACCGATAAACAGGCGATTGTTGAACGCAAAAATCGTTTCAATATCGCCTCCTTCGTTCCAACCAATGCGCTGTCCATTGACAAAACGTGGGTCAAGAGTATTTGTAACGCTAAACGTTTTAAGGCTGTCCGTTGTCACCACATACATCATATCATTGACAATCGTAAAACGCGCGAGTGAACCTCCTGTTCCTGTCGTTGAACCATCGCCTATTTGTGTGTCTTTTTGGCAACTAAAAAACAAGAAAAGTATAACAATCAGTAAGATATTTTTCATGGTTTGTTTTTGTTTTTAATTAAATACAAAAAATATTACCGGCGACATTGTGGATTATCCAAAATAGATTCTTTCCAACCAATGACTTTACCTTTCTTAGCATCAGCACATTCAAAATAACCGTTATAATTCTTAGGATAATCGGCATCGCCATTGGTATTTGGATACAAGTTTTTAACCCGATTAACGACCTTTGGGCTGTCCAATTTTGAAAAATCAATGACAACCAAATCTGTAAAGTTATCGGCATACATCGTCGAACCTTTTATAGCAATGTCATTGCACCCAAAAATGCGGAGAAATCGGATTTTTTGCGGTTGCGTTGGGTTAGAATTATCAATGATGTGGACACCTTCGCCTTGTTCAATAGCAAAAATCAATTTGTCTTTGACATAAATTTTAGCAGATTCTGTCAATGGACGCAGAGGTTGATAACTGATAAGGTCAAAATTTTCAGTAGGCGAATAAATAGGTTTCATACCGCGAGAAGTGTCGTAACCCCAATTTTCACCGCCGCAACGAGCGGCTAAAAGCGGGAGCATAAGCGCAAGGAAAAGTAATTTATTCATAGAATTGTTTGTTTTAATCATTGTATTCAAAAGGCAATAAGCAATAAATACTGAGGGGTATCAAAAACCGAATGTTTAACGTCTTTTTGCTTTGCAAAGCTATACTTTTTAATGACAAAAATCAATACCCTGAATGAGTAAAATCATTAAGAATTTAAGCTAAATCAAGGGGATTGGGCAAAAAATGCCCCATCTGTCAAATTTAAGTCATTATGGATTTAAGGTTTTTTTTTGCGCATGTGACCATCTACCTTTGTTACATAAAGCAAGAAGTTATCGCACATTAAACCATAATAGAATCTGAAAATGCTGTCAAGAATCATACAAATACATTTGTTTACTCTGGTTGGTTTGGTCTTAAATGCCCAAGCTCCTCCCATTGACAGCCTAGCTTACCCAAACCTTTTACTCAGAGATACGACATACATGCTACCAGACTTGGTTGTTACTGGAAATTTCAAACCTATTGGTTTAGACAAATGTGTGATTCCTACACGTAATATTATTATTGAAAAATTAGCCACGCTGGGCGTTCAGAATGTCGGTGATGTAATGAAATTACAAGCCAATTTCCGTATGTTGCAAGACCCTATTTTGGGTGCAAGTCTTTCACTACAAGGCGTTGGGGGCGAGAATATTAAGGTTTTGATTGATGGTGTGCCTGTTATTGGTCGTCAAAATGGCGGAATAGACCTTTCTCAACTCAATTTACTGAATGTTGAGCGCATCGAAATCGTTGAAGGTCCACTTTCTGTTCAATATGGCACAAATGCGTTGGCGGGTACGATTAATATTATCACTAAAAAAAGCCCTTCGCAAGGTATTGAAGTGGCTTGTAATAATTATTACGAAACTGTTGGACATCTCAATGTCGGCGGTTCATTCGGCTGGCGGGGTTATAATCAAAGTTTGATGGCAACAGCTGGTCGCAATTTTTTTGGCGGTTGGTCTGATGATAAAAATGGCGAAACGTCTCGTTTTCAATCATGGAAACCTAAAATCCAATATTTTGCCGATGTGCAATATGGTTTCAAGTTGGGTGATGTAAAAATGGGTTATTCAGGTAATTTTTTTGATGAATTTATCCTGAATCGAGGTGTGCCTATTGCGCCATATAACGAAAACGCTTTTGACGACAACTATAAAACAAGGCGTTTATCGAACAGCTTAAAAGCAAACTACACGACTAAAAATCAACTGATTATCAACGGTTTAGTGTCTTACAATCGTTATCAACGCATCAAAAATACTTATTATCGAGACCTCGTAACATTGACACAAGTGATGACGGAAAATGAAGGCGACCAAGACACAACGCAGTTCAACCTCTTAGCCGCACGCGGCACTGTTGCCAAGTCAAATGGCGAAAAACTATCCTACGAAACAGGTTTTGATGTTAATGTGGAAACGGGTAATGGCTTACGAATTAAAGGAAAAAACCAACAAATCGGTGATTATGCCGCTTTTGCATCGGCAGAATGGAAAATTACTGAGGGGGTCACTTTGCGCCCAGGTTTGAGAGTCAGTTACAATACAAGTTACAAGGCACCTTTGATTCCGAGCCTTCATGTCCGTTGGAAAATGCCGAATAATTGGATAGCAAGAGCATCGTGGGGACGTGGGTTTAGGGCACCAAGTTTAAAAGAATTGTATTTCTATTTTGTTGATATAAACCACAATATTCAAGGCAATCAAAATCTAATAGCGGAAAGCAGTGATAATTTCAATGCCGTCTTAAATTTCACACAATGTGGGAAAAAAGACCCTAAAAAAGTCTTCAAATTCGAAGTCAGTGGCTTTTATAATGACATCCGCAACCTCATTTCATTGGCTATACTGGGGGGGGGTGAAAATGCTTTTACGTACATAAATATTGATAAATTCAAGACAAAAGGTGGTCAATTCTTAGGCGAAATGACTGTAAACAAGCTCTATTTTGCATTGGGTGGTGCTTTGACAAGACGTGAAAATAAATTTGACAATCAGACTTTAAGTGCCAATACTTTGGAAGGACGCGTGATTGGTACATACACGAATATCGCTCAATCACATATTGATTTTAACGTTTGGTACAAATATTCAGGCAAACAACCGGGTTTTGCGAAAAATGAAAATGGTACTGTAACGCCTACATTCATAGGTGCTTACAGCCTTGCCGATGCAGGTTTGAGTCGTCGTTTTTGGAAAAATAAAATCAACCTTGCACTGGGCTGTCGTAACCTTTTTAATGTCCGCAATGTTGCTGCTCAATTAGCTGGTGGCGCACATTCTTCTGGTGAGAATGTAACAGCTTTGGCAACAGGTAGAAATTTTTTCACAAAAATTGAAATTAAACTATAAAAAAATTGTAAAATTTTGTTGGGAGGCTTATATTTGCCGCAGTTCATTTTTTTTTCGATGCCTTCCCACATTCATACTTAAATGCGAATAAAGAATGTCGTTTCATAATTTAAGTATTAGTGTTTTGAAGGTTGGGCGGCAATTGGTAGTAAATACTACCGTTGCCGCTTTTTTTTTGACCTTCATCGCTACAACTTGGGTCGGTTGCATCAAAGATGAAGAGCCCGTAAAGCCCACCAAATCTGGCAGCGTCATCACGCGCACAATCGAGATGACCCCTCAGTATCGCTATCAAGTTTTCTATAATCTGGAATATGACAGCCTCATCAGCCGCAATCTAAAATGGGATTGGGACTTGTCTTTTGATGCCACAGCCGAAGGGTCGGTTGTGCATCTCAATGCTGCAAAATTTATGTTTTCTTCGCAAATGCCTACGGAAGACTTCGCCTCTGTACGTGATACGCAAGGGTTTTTCAAAAAACGCCGTTGGGAAGCCATCAATACATTGGACACCTTCACGTTTGGTTCTGTCAAAAACAATAATAAAGTATATTGGATTGATAGAGGTTATGACGCAAATGGCGACCAAATGCCGTTTGTCAAAATCCAATTCGAGTCTGTTGACAATCAAAAATATCGTTTTAAAATTGCTCGTATTGGTAATTTAGATGCGCCCGAAGTTTATGAAATCCAAAAAGACCCCTCAGTAAATAACGTCCATTTTTCATTGACAACCAATAAAAAAATCGTTGTTGAGCCTGTAAAAACGTCTTGGGATATTGAATTTACGCAATACATGTTTACTTTTTTCGACCCTTATACACCTTATATTGTTACAGGTGTATTGTTAAATCCATATCAAACCACCGCAGCCGTTGATTCCACAGCTGGTTTTGAGAAAATTGACCGTGTTTTTGCTCAAAATATGAAATTGACAAATCAAATAGATGCCATCGGCTACACTTGGAAAGGCTTTAGCCTCAACACACAAGCGTATAATATCAACAGCAACTACACCTATATTATCAAGGACTCAAAAAGCCTTTACTACAAACTCCGTTTTATCAGCTATTTCGATGCCGCAGGACGACGGGGTTATCCAAAATTTGAATTTCAAAAATTATAAACATCATCACACGACTAATTTAATTTAATAATCAAAATTTTAACGTTTTTTATGAAAAACATTACATTTACTCTTGTTTTTTCGATTTTATTCCTAAGTTTCACACACGCTCAAACAGTTAGAAAAACGGTTTCTATGGGTTCAGGCTATGCTCAAAATGTTTGGTACAATGTTGAAACCGGTGTTGAAACCAAAGGCACAGCAACCGGCTGGGATTTAGCGATTTCTGTACGAGGCTTTGAAGCGGCTATTTTCACAAATCCTTTTGATACGCTTTATCGTGCCGCCAACTCAATAGCCAATTTTGCGACCGTTTCTGCTGCTGATACATTACCGAAAACAGCTTCACGTCAACTATTTAACAGTGATACAACGTGGTCAGTAGGTTCAATTAATGCCACACTAACTGGGGTTTTTGACTACGGTTGGGGTTCTTATAATCAAGTAACGAACAATGTGGTTGGTGACTCGGCTTATCTGATTAAATTGACAAACGGCACTTGGAAAAAAATATACATTGAAAAATTGGCTTTTGATACGTCCTATTTCATCAAATATGCCAATCTCGATGGTACAAATCCGCAAACGGTTGAAGTCAGTAAAAAGGCTTATCTCGGCAAAAATTTTGTTTATCTCAATCTGACAACAAACGTCCTACTTGACCTCGAACCTAAATCTGCTGATTGGCATTTAGCTTTTATGCGCTATCATTCGACTGCCATTAACCCCGCAACAGGTAAGACAGAGCCTTTTGTTGTGGCAGGTGTTTTAAGTAATACTTTACTTTCGATTACACGTGGCGTTCCAGGTTATAGCGGTTCGTTTGTCGCTAAAGTTAATGGTGCAGATACAGCCAGTAATAATTTCAGCAACGCCCAATTCAAAACATCTAATGGTGTGATTGGTGGCGATTGGAAATATTATGATTATGCCAATTTCCGCTACGTTATGTCAGATACAACCAAATATTTCGTCAAAACACAGTCTGGAAAGGTTTATAAAATCATTTTTAAAGACTTTGGTGGCGCAGCAAACGGCAATTTTGTTTTCACAAGTCAATACATTATTGGTACATCTGTCAAAAACCCGAATGATGGTGTAGCAGCGTTAGCAATCAATCCGAACCCTGCGACGGATGGACAAATTCAAGTCGTTTATGATTTAGGAAAAAATATACAACAAGCTGATTTTCAATTGTTTGACCTTTCAGGAAAAAATATTTTCACTAAAAAGCTGTCTCGTACTGAGGGGGTACAAATTATGACTCTACCTTATTTGGGATTGAACAGTGGCATTTATGTAGCCCGTATCAATGTGAATGGAAATCCTATGATTCAGAAGGTTGTCGTACAATAAGAACAAAATAATTCTATTCTAACAAAATGAGGTCATTTTGGATATTATGCCGAATGATCTTATTTTTTTTAGCGATAACTAAAAAGAAAATTTTAGATGAGTAATACAAAACCCATAATTGGTCAACCAAAATCGAAATACAGACGGTTGAATACTGAGGGGTCATTTTTTTCTCTAACTTTGCAAGGTAGAACGGGTTTCAACCCGTAAAAAAAATAGTATATCTCAACGGGTTAAAACCCTTTCTACGACATAACGAACAAAACTGTTAATATGACTTTCAATCTGACCCGCGATCTGATATTTTTTGATGTTGAAACAACAGGACTCAACGTTTTACGCGATAGAATCCTACAAATCGCACTCATCAAATATCCTAAAAATGGCGGAGAGCCAAAAGAATTGCAAATGCTCATCAACCCTGCCATGCCGATTGCACCTGATGCGATGGCTGTGCATGGTATTACGCCTAAGGATTTGGCGAATAAACCGACGTTTCCACAGGTGGCAAAACAACTTTTTGATTTTATTGGCGACGCTGACTTATCGGGTTACAACGCTGCTCGTTTCGATATACCGATGTTGATGGAGGAATTTGCTCGCGTAGGTATTGAATTTGACATGGATAAAAGGCGCATTATTGACGTGCAACGTATTTTTTACAAAATGGAGCCACGTACTTTGAAGGCAGCTTTAAGGTTTTATTGTCAAAAAGACCTCGAAGATGCTCATGACGCAATGGCAGATGTACGGGCGACTATTGACGTTTTTAAAGGTCAATTGGCGTATTATGAAGGCAAAAACCTCTATGATGAAAACGATAACCTTATCGAAGAGCCTATAAAAAATGACATGCAAGTGCTACATGAATTTACAAATGATTTAAAATTAGTAGATGTAACTCAAAAAATGAAATACGATCATAATAATGTCATCGTTTTTAATTTTGGAAAATATCAAGGACAACCTGTTGGAGAAGTTTTGTCAAAAGACAAACAATATTATCATTGGATTTTAGAAAAAGAATTTTCCGCACAAGTCAAACAAGTGGTTAAAAAATTGGTCAAAGAGTATGAAAATGAAAGAAAAAGTAAGTAAAACACTAAATTTTTGTGAACACAGATTTAGTAAATTTTTAAAATTTACTAAATCTTTTTGCTTACATGTAATCGTATTTTTTTCATTAATAAATTTTCAAAATTGCCTACAACCGACCGAAGGTTGTCTCGATGTCAAGGCAACAAATTTTGATGTGACAGCTGCAAAAGATTGTGATAAAATCTGTAGTTGCACCTATCCATCATTGATTATTTCGACGAATTATGTGAGTGGGACAAGCAATTTTAATTACAATACGACTTACATAAATGATAAGGGCGATTCATTCCGCATTGTTTCTACCCAAATGTATCTCTCTGATTTTCAATTGATTAATGATAAAAATGTAACGATTAGAACGACGGACAGTGTGGCATTAACCCACGCAACGGATACGATTAAAGTGCTGAACAACTATGCCTTAGTTGGTAAATCTGTTGGTTTTGACTTTACAATTGGGACCATCAATAGTGCTGATAAATTCACAAAAATTAAATTTAGAGTTGGTTTAGACGATGTAGCTTTGAAGACAATTCCATCAAAAATGCCGACCACGCACCCCCTCAGTACAAAGCCCGATTCGATGTATATTTCGAGCCAAAGTCAGTACATTTTCAATAAATTTGTCATTGCCAAAGGTGTGAATTTTAAAGATACTTTACGCCTCAATATCACAATGCCCAAAGATTTAGAATTTGTCAAAGCCTTGTCATTTCCGCTTGGGTTCAACGCCAGTATTCCTTTGACAATCAATTATTTACAGTTTTTTAAGGGCGTTAATTTTTCAGATGATTTAAACAAAATCAAAGAAAAAATCGTTGATAACACCAATAGTGCTTTTTCGATTCAATAACTTTCAAAGCCTTTTTTAATATGAAAAAATTGCTTCTGTTTTTATCGCCCATCTTATTTCTATCAACACAGTGTCAAAAAGATTGTGGTTGTGTAACACCACCCATTCCACAAGGCATCATGTCAATCAATTTTAAGCCTAATTACAATGCTAAACCTTTCGTTATCAATCAGATATATAATATTAATGGTAAAAATACCCGCTTCACTCGATTAAGTTTTTTGTTGACAGAAACCTGTCCAAAAGCCAGTTCAAGCGAAGGCTCGTGTGGTACAAACGCTTATTTGATTGACCTTACAACGCTCGATGATTCAACGAAATCGGCTAAGGGTTTTACACAAATACTCTCCAATTTATATGAAGGGAACAAAACAGGTTTGCAAATGAGTTTAGGCGTTGCGCCTAATCTCAATGCTTCACAACCTAAAGATTTTCCAAGTTCCAACCCACTCTCAGACGGTGGTTTGTATTGGGCAGATTGGAAAAGTTACATTTTTACAAAAATCGAAGGCTTGATGGATAAAGACGGTAACGGCACTTTTGAAACAGGCATCACGTTACACACAGGTGGTAATGATAGTTTCAGACAGACTTGGTTTCCTCAAACGTTTACTGTTGATTCAAAAGGCACAACAACCCTAAATTTTGACCTCAATATCAATACTTTACTGAGGGGTATAGATTTGTCAACCGTCAACTCGACTCATCAAACAGGTGACAAACCGACGATGTTGAAAATTATGGATAATTTGAAAGATGGGATTACTTTGAAATAGTTATTGGTTGTTTGGGATTCGTTAATGGTTATTAATCAATTAGTTATGCAATGAATAAAATATTGTCGGTGTTAATTATAATCCTTTTCATGGTCTCTTGTCGTCCTGACAAGAACAGCGGTTTAGGTGATATTCCTTATAATCCGACAAAATATGACTTAAAAATACCTTCGCAATTCCCACAAATGGATATTCCTGCCGATAATCCAATGACTACTGAGGGGGTCGAATTGGGGCGTTTTTTGTTTTATGATAAATTGCTTTCTGCTAATGGTACGATGTCATGTGCCAGTTGTCATTTATCAGATATGAATTTTACGGATGGAAAGGCAGTGAGTAAAGGCATTGACAATCTTGATGGTCGAAGAAGTTCGATGTCTTTGGAAAATGTTGGTTTTGTGAATAAAGGTTTGTTTTGGGATGGACGTGTGAAAACATTGGAGGAGCAAGCCCTTTTGCCTGTCGAAGACCCCATAGAATTGCATAATAAATGGACACAAGTCGTTGAAAAAATAAAAGTTCATGCCGACTACCCTACCCGATTTCGCAAAGCCTTTGGCATTAAAGACCCATCTGAAATAACAAAAGAATTGGCTGCCAAAGCTATAGCACAATTTGAGCGTTCACTCATCAGTGGCAATGCCAAAGTAGATAAAATTTTCAGACGTGAAGCGGAATTTACAAATGACGAATATTCAGGCTATTTGCTGTTTTTCAATGCCGCAGGTGCGCCTGATGCACAATGTGGACATTGCCACACAACACCTTTTTATAATTCCAATGATTATTTTAATAATGGATTAGACAGTGTGTCTAACTTAATGAATTTCAAGGATTTAGGTCGTGGTCAATTCACAAAAAAAGAATTAGACAATGGCAAATTCCGCGTACCGACTCTTCGCAATATTGAATTATCAGCCCCATATATGCACGATGGTCGTTTCAAAACACTAGAAGAAGTCGTGGAACATTACGCCTCAGGTGGTCATTATTCAGACAATATTGACCCTTTTATTCCTCAAATTGCTCAAATTCGTATGACTGACAAGCAGAAAAAGCAAATCATTTTGTTTTTAAAAACGTTGACAGATACGAATTTTACACAGAATCCAGCCTTCCAAGACCCTTTCAAATAAAGACTTTTAATTGTAAAATTTCACTTTGACATTTGCTTAAAATGTATCATATTTGTAGTAGTTATTTTACAGATAAGCCAACCTAGCTCAGTCGGTAGAGCATCGCATTCGTAATGCGAGGGTCGGGAGTTCGAGTCTCCTGGTTGGCTCAATAAAATACAAAAAGCGTTGTAAGTCAATCACTTACAACGCTTTTTGATTATGACACCCCCTCAGTATTTCAAGAAAAAATCAACGCCTTGCATCGGTTTCTCATCGGGTCGAATAAAACGACGACGTGACTCGGGCAATAACAAAATGGCTTCTGAATAATAGTCTTCTACCAATTTTCGGCGGGACAATGGCTCATAAAACAGGAGTTCATCTAT
>JAYTMI010000940.1:0-3812 GCA_043728625.1 Saprospiraceae bacterium
AATCCAGCGCGTCTACCAATTCCACCACTTCGGCTTATGTCGCAGACGCTGTTGCGATTATTGCGGGGCAAATTTAGAAACGTTTTCCAATATACGCAATAAATAGCGTTTTTTTAAGTAAAAATTTTTCACCTTTTCTAAATCATACTGAGGGGTCACACCGTCTTGATAGTTTTCGATTATGGGTTTCACCTCTTCAAGTATTTGATTTTCAATATCTTGTGCATCTTTTAAAACCTTTTGGTACGTTGCTTCATCAAAATCAAATTCCAACTCCATAATAGCTTCATTGATGTCCATCATGTCCATCAAGAAGTCTTGCGGCAGTGAATTTTTACCTTCTTCTTCAAAAACGTCTTTTAATTCCAGTACATATTTCATACGGCGGTCAAAATCTGACAGTGTTTTATAGGCTTGTGTATTGAGCGTCGAAAGCTCTAAAATTTCATTTTGACGTTCCTCATTTTCTAATGTAAAAAAATCGGGGTGATAGCGTTTTGAGTTCGTATAAAATGTCCGCTTCAGAGCCGCTTCGTCGAGTTGAAAAGAG
The DNA here is from genome assembly GCA_043728625.1 of Saprospiraceae bacterium. Lineage (GTDB taxonomy): Bacteria > Bacteroidota > Bacteroidia > Chitinophagales > Saprospiraceae > JAAFJT01. The sequence continues at coordinate 551 of JAYTMI010000940.1, forward strand.
ATGGGAAGGTCGTAAAATTCGAAATAATTCATTTTTATAGCTGATAATGGATAGTTGATAATGACCGCAAAGCTATAAAATTGCACACACTACCAACTATCCATTAGCCACTAATTTTAATACAACTCTTCCAACGGATTATTGCGCTCCTTTTGCTTTTTGGATTTCAAACCCATCGTTTTATTGGGTGAAACAAGGTTGTAAAACACATGTGCACTGATAAAATAAGGCTTTAGGTATTCGAAATCTATTTCAGTCGAAGACGTTCTATAATCAGGGTTTTGGTATAAAAAACTAAACGTTTTGGTGTAGCGGAAGCTCATACCAATTTTTGGCGTAAAATGTTGCGTCCAACCGACGATAAATGAATAATCTTGTGCTTTAAAATTATTAGACAGATTGGCAGAAAAAGCAGTCAGCGGCTGATTATTTCTAATGATTGTTGCTGAAGATTTTAACAGACGACCATACGACAATCCTGCAAAAAGGAAGCGTGTATAGTATGTTTTTAAATTATTGGGTCCGTAATGGTAGTTCAATAACAAGGCAACTTCGCTGTAATCGAGCGAAAAGGTATTGAGTGTGATGTTTTGTTTACCTTTATCGTCAGGATTGGGTTTCGAACCTTTTTGGTTGTAAAGTAACTCTACACTGATATCAAAATCGGGTCGGATATAGATGCTGCCATTCAATCCAAGACTCGCAGCGACTTTGCGATACCCTTGTTGGCGGTCTCCATCAATTTGACTAAAATTAACGCCCGCAAAGGCTGCAGCTTTAAAACGGGCTTGTGCAAAGCCCCCCTCAGTAAAAAGTAGAAAAAAGGCAATAGTGATTGTTTCTAAATAGTTTTTCATGTCAAAATTATTAATTAAATTTGTCTCAAAACTAAGATTTTTATTTTACTAAAACAACCAATAGCTTATGAAAAAGTTTCCTATTATTGTTGTATTTTTTTTTCAATTAATGGCTATTTATGCCCAACCCGTCCGCTTGACCAATGGCAATGTCAATCTCCAGTCCATGAATGACCGTTTTCAATACATCAATCCGTATGATGGGCGGACAATTGAAATGGAGGGAGATCGTTATTTCAACGACAGCGTTTACCGTGCAGGCGAGCTCCAAACACTTAAATACCTTTACACAACAGGCTTGTCTTTTCGCTTCGACCAAATTGAGCGCACTGTTCAAGTGAAGTTTGACAGCAGCGGTAAGCAGACATTTTTGTATGAAAAAGACATTGAATATTTCAAAATGTTCATTGATGGTAAAGCCATTGTATTTGAGCCTGTTTCGGTACCTAATGGACGAAAATTGACCATGTTGCAAGTGATTTATAAAAGCCCAACAATGCAGCTTTATAGAGATGTGCGCAAGTATATTTTCCGTGTTAAAAATGAGTACAACGACGGTTATAGCTCAAACGAAATCCATGACGAAATCAGAAAAGACTACCGCTATTTTTTTAGAAAAGGGAAGTTGGGTACATACAAAGAGGTGAAAATTGAAGCGAAATCTTTCATTGAACTCATTCCGCAAAAAAAGAATCAAATCAATCAGCTTTTCAGAACATATTCTAAAGGTAAAGGCTTGACGATAACGAAATTGGAGCAAATAATGGCGGAATTGGATAAAACCGAAAATGTAAATTGAAGCCATCATCGCCGACCAATAGGGCAACAAAGTCCAGTTTTTAAGGTAAAAAAAGGTACTCAAAAGGATTAAGCCGATGATTCTGATAGGAATTAATATGTATTGATTTTGATGGTTTTATGATAGATGAAATGAGCAAACGATGGTTTGAGGGTTTGAAATACCCCTCAGTAATTTCCATCAAAAAGGCTTTGCCAAAATGGTTTTCATTTGGCAAAGCCTTTGTAATTTTGAAAATAGTGGTTAACTTTGTTAAAATTTAAAAAATATGGTTGCTGAAGCTCTTCAAAAAAGAAAAACAAAGCCAGTCCCTCAAAAGCCACGCCCAATCTCTTGGGAGGCATTCGAAAAAAACTATCTTGAACGCGAAGATGGGTTTAAATACGAATGGGTCAATGGTTGTGTTGAGAAAACTCCCCGTGCTATGGATAGAAAACAGTTTTACATTAACTACAACCTCCAAGAACTATTCCGTTCATTAAATGTTGGAGGCTTACTAATTGCCGAAGGCGATAACTTTTTCAAGGGTAATCACCGTCGCCCCGATATTGCCTATTACACGCAGGAACAAATCCGTTTGGCACAAGATGATGCGAATATTGTTGTCCCACAATTTGTGATTGAGGTCATTTCTACAAACGACCAAATGAATAAAGTGGTGTTGAAAATGAAAGATTATCGAGCAGCACAAGTACCGATTGTTTGGCATGTTTTTCCAAATCAAAATGAAATCCATATTTACCGTGGTAAGCAAATGACCGTTTGTGTCGGTGATGATATTTGCTCTGCCGAGCCTGTTATTTCTGGTTTTGTCCTTTCGGTTAATGATGTTTTGAAGAAATTGTGACCCCCTCAGTATTTTCCATCGAACAAAACAAATGTAAACGAATATGAATGAACTTAAACGATTAACAGCATTATTAGAGAAAAGAGCCGACCTTTTGTACCTCATCAACCGTCATGCTCAAAATAAGGATAGGATTTGGGCGGGTGACGAAGCTGGTTATGAAGAATATATCAACGCAGCTCTCGATGAAATCAATGCCATTAATCAAGAAATCAAAGAATTGTCGCAAGACGATTCCTCAACAGATAAAATAACTAATCATGGAAAGATACTTCAATGTCAATAAATTAGTCAACAGTCTTACAGATAATGAGGCTTTGAAAACCTATTATACGTTGCTGCTTATGGCTGAAACGCCTTCTGAAAAAGAAGCCGTTGACCAACGTTTTTGGCAAAAATTTGATGAATTGCCGCAAGCCGAAAAAGCATCTATGCGACTTGCCTTGCAGGAAGCCGAAAAGAATCTATTGGCAGCTACTAAAAATTTGCATCAAGAAGTAAAAGCGTATAAAGATGAATTTGGGCAGATGAAACAAGCAGCGTAATACCCCCTCAGTATTTTCCATCAAAAAGGCTTTGCTATAATGGTTTTCATTTGGCAAAGCCTTTTTTTATTGTATTTTTGCGAAATTTTTTGACAATCCATTAATTAAAAGATATGACATCCAGAGAAATACGCAAAGCGTTCCTCGACTTTTTCGCTTCAAAACAGCATAAAATTGTGCCTTCTGCACCTTTGGTTTTGAAAAATGACCCGAC
>JAYTMI010000941.1:0-4441 GCA_043728625.1 Saprospiraceae bacterium
CGTTTTTTAGATTCCGCCGCACCTTCTATTTTGTCTTTGATGGCAGTGTCAAGGTCAAAATAGAAACGCGAGGCTTGGTCATAGGCTTTGCCGCCGTTCCACATCCGATTGCGTCGAGCTTTCTTTTCTGCTTGGGCATAAATGTCCTCGATGTCATAAGCAGAACCGTAATTGGCATAAAAACAAGAAAGTTTGGGCAAACTGGCAAGGGTCGGTATCAAACCTTTGGCATTGGTCATTTCGGTGATGACATCGCGAATAAAGTTTTCACGATTATTGTCAAGTTTTGCCAAGCCTTTGACATCATCATCCGTCAAAGCGATAAAAAAAGATAAGCTCTCTTCCGCATTGCTGATGTGCGTCTTAGCGATGTTGAGTTCTTCTTGTGAAAAAGGAATCCAAAGCTGATTTGAAATTGTTGTTGACATGGTAAACAGGTCGTTTTTAATGAAAAAAATAGGTTGATAATGTGTATTTTATAAATAGAATGCTATTTTTATATAAAATACGGTTAAGTTTTACATGTGTTGCATTTTTAGGAAATAATTTATAAATTTATTTTTAATGCCTATTGAACGATTTTAGTGATTGGGTATTAGATTCTATTTACTTTAGTTTATTTAGACCAAGAGGACGTCTTAATTTTTAGCGTTTCATAACGTTACGAAGGTTCAAACCTTCGTAACGTTTGTATTTAACTAAAATCTTAACACATTTAAGGTATGTTAAATACCCTTTCTTATCAAAATACTGTTAATTTTGGCAAACGATAATAACGCATCGTCTTTTCAAACAATCTTAATCATCACATCTTTTAAACAACCTAAAAATGAAAATAGCAATTACTTTTCTCGCCACCGCTTTCTGTCTTTCTCTTGTTGCTCAAAATGCAGAAACAACCACCACCGATAAGGCGGCACAAGCTCCTTATTATTTGTCATTGACCAATGGCAAAATAATACACACAGACAATCTTCAATTTGAAGATTCTTACAGAAAAGATGGTGTTTTGATTGTTAATAACAAAGACAAGTACGATTTAGATGACGTTAAAGACTTTAAAATACGCAATGGTTATTATAAAAAAATGGCATCTCCGAAACTTTTTAGCGGTCAAGAGACATGGTATAGGCAGGAAGACCCGGGCAAAATCAAAGTGTATTCAAGACTTGTACCGCAGTTAGTTGACCAATCGCTCATAATGATGGGCGATGTCCTTGTGCCAATAGGTGGGCAGACGGTCAATAAAAAAGCTTATTATTTCCAATATGGCGATGACGGACCGCAAAAATTCAAGTATAAGCACTTATTGCCGTTGGTCAAATCCAATCCAAACAGCTTGGCGATGCTCAAAAAAGGCAACGGTCGGGCATGGTTAAAAGCGGGTTTGTTTGTGGTAGGTGCGGGTTTGTTGATAAAAGGATTTTCTTATGCCTGTAATGAAAGTGAAGTCGGTTGTGCCGAACGCAGTAAGAAAGGCACGGGTTGGGCTATTGCTGGCTTAACATTACCTCTTGTTGCCATTTTAGTGCCTAAACCCAGTGTTAAATACCGAGAGTCGGTTTATTTGTACAATAAAGAGGAAAAATAGCGCACGATGGTTGAAGAACTTCAACGTTTTCCGACCGTTTTTTACTGAGGGGGGTAATAATATGAGCTGATTTTATAAAAATTAGTCCATTCCTATTAAATTAAAAGACGGATGTATCCATATACATCCGTCTTTTTAGTTCTATAACAGCAATGCGTATGGCTTTTATTTTGGTAAATGCTAAGATTAGCCAATTTTTATTTTGAAATAACTTATAGTCTTCATTTTTTTATAATAAGACAGCCCCCCTCAGTATCTTGCCAAAAGTTTTATCAGAATAACACTTAAAAAAGCTAAAAAAGTCCAATAGAATGCACCTATCACCGAGAGAAACCGAAAAATTGCTCCTCTTTTTGGCAGGCGAATTAGCCGAAAAACGCAAGGCACGCGGCTTGAAACTCAATTACCCTGAAGCAATTGCCCTCATCAGCAGCCGTTTGCAAGAGGCAGCACGCGATGGGCAAAGTGTAGCAGAACTTATGCAATTCGGCACAACGATTTTGACAAGCGAGGATGTGATGGAAGGTGTTCCCGAAATGATTCACGATATACAGATAGAAGCAACGTTCCCCGACGGGACAAAATTGGTGACGGTGCATGAGCCGATAAAGTAGTTTTTGGTTATTGGGGATTGGTTATTAGTGATACTTGACCGTTTAACTTGTGTTATGGAGCTACGCTCCGACAAATATGACTTTTGAGCATTAAGCTACCAACGTTAATCTCCTAACGGGGCATCTAAAACAGACATTAATTTCTAAGTAGCCCCGTTAGGGGATTAACGTTGGTAGCTTAATGCTACACGATTCTTTAAAAAATCAGGGCGTAGCCCTAAAACATATTCTAAATTGTCAAAATAGAACCAATATCTATTTCGCATTGACTGATTACTAATTACCATTTCACCAATAACTAAAAAGCAATGATTCCAGGCGAATATATTTTAGCCAAAGGCGATATCGAATGTAACGTTGGGCGACCAACAACACAAATTACTGTCGTGAATACAGGCGACCGCCCTGTGCAAGTCGGCTCGCACTTCCATTTTTTTGAAGTCAACAAACAAATGGCATTCAACCGCGAAAAAGCTTTTGGGATGCGCCTAAATATTGCGGCGGGTACAGCCGTGCGTTTTGAACCGGGCGAAGAAAAAGATATAGAATTAGTAACCTTCGGAGGACACCGCACAGTACATGGATTCAGCAATTTGACAGAGGGGGTGACAACCAATGCGGATGTTAAAGTAGCGGCTTTGAAACGTGCCAAAGAGCAAGGGTTTAAGTTTGAGATGTAGAGGATTTTAATCGTGATAGAATGATTTAAAGTCAAGAATTGTCCATTTAAGAAAGATATTGATTCTACGAATCAAAAAAGGTCGCTAAAAAGGTACTGTTACAAATATGTTGTCGCTAACGCGACATTAAAATGATTGCAAACCTAATGTCGTGTTAGCGACAACATATTTGTAACACGCCTCAATGTAAAATTCCTTTGATTCGTAGAATCAATATATATCTTGAATGTATGACAACAGACATTAAACTTAATATTAACACCCGAATTTTTATTTTAATTATTGATAATTAATACTTTGTGATTCATCATTCAGCACTCATCATTCATCATTATATAAATGAGTTTAACCATCAGTCGTCTGAAATACGCCAATATGTACGGACCCACAACAGGCGATAAAGTGCGTTTGGCAGACACCGATTTAATTATAGAAATCGAAAAAGACCACACCGTCTATGGCGACGAAGCCAAGTTTGGCGGCGGCAAAACGATACGCGACGGCATGGCACAATCGGCTACTGCTACACGAGACGAGGGCGTTTTAGATTTCGTCATCACCAGTGTTATGATTATTGACCATACAGGCATTGTGAAAGGCGATATTGGTATCAAAGACGGGCGCATCGTCGGCATCGGCAAAGCAGGTAATCCTGATACGATGGATGGCATCACGCAAAACATGGTGATTGGTGCGTCCACAGAAGTGCATGGCGGCGCAGGACTGATAGCGACGGCGGGCGGTATAGATACGCATATCCATTTTATCGCACCACAACAAATCGAACACGCGCTGTTTAGCGGTATTACGACCATGATAGGCGGCGGCACAGGACCCGCAGACGGTACAAATGCGACCACAGTAACGCCCGGTGCTTGGTATATTCAAAAGATGTTAGAGTCTGCCGATGCTTTCCCGATGAATCTGGGATTTTTTGGCAAAGGCAATTGTGCGGCAACGCGTCCCCTCGAAGAGCAAGTCGAAGCAGGCGCATTGGGTCTGAAGATACACGAAGATTGGGGTTCGACCCCCTCAGTAATAGACGCTTCGTTGACGGTGGCAGATAAAATATGACGTGCAAGTAGCGATTCACACCGATACGCTCAACGAAGGTGGTTTTTTGGAAGATACGATTGCGGCGATTAAAGGGCGGGTCATCCACACCTTTCATACTGAGGGGGCGGGCGGCGGTCATGCACCTGATATTATACGGGCGGCGATGTTCCCGAATGTGTTGCCTTCCTCAACCAATCCGACGCGCCCGTTTACAAAGAATACCATAGATGAACACCTCGATATGCTCATGGTTTGTCATCATTTGGACAAAAATGTACCTGAAGACGTAGCATTTGCAGACTCTCGGATACGCCCCGAAACCATTGCGGCGGAAGATATTTTACACGATTTAGGCGTTTTTAGCATGATGAGTTCCGATTCTCAAGCCATGGGTCGCGTGGCAGAAGTCATCACACGGACTTGGCAAACGGCTGATAAAATGAAGAAACAACGTGGCTTTTTACCAGAAGACAGCGACAACGACAACTACCGTGTCAAGC
>JAYTMI010000942.1:0-2884 GCA_043728625.1 Saprospiraceae bacterium
AAGTAAAGTTGTCCAAATTTGGCAATATCTTCTGTTTTTATCCTTAAACCATAACCTGCCGTATTCAAACCTTGCGGCGAAGTCTCCCAATCATAACCCGTAATGCCCAAAGGTTGAAACAAGCGAGGTGCTAAATAATCCTCTAATTTTTGACCCGTTACTTTATGGACAATTGCGCCTAACATATAAGTTGCGCCCGTATTGTAGAGAAAATGCGTACTTGGTTCGTGCTTAACGTCTTGCGCCAAAAAGGTTTTTGTCCAATGTTTATCTCCTGTGCGCATCGGTGGCAAAGTGTCCACATCATGCCCCGTATTCATGGTGAGCAAATGCTTGATTTTCATCGCCTTCAAATTATCACTTGGCGACTGAGGGGTGTCATCTTTGAAAAAAGAAATGACCGAATCATTCACCGTTATCTTTCCTTCACTGACCAAAAAGCCAATAGCGGAACTTGTAAAACTCTTTGATAGTGAGTATAAAGTATGTTTAAAAGAGGCATCAAACGGTTTCCACCAACCTTCTGCCACAACGTGACCATGCCGTACCAACATAAAGCTGTGCCATTCCAAGCCCGATTCTTTGGCGGCTTTCAAGAAATCGAGTAAACCTTTTGACGAAATCCCTTGCGATTCAGGACTTTTACGAGAAAGGTTGGTATCAGATAAAAAATTAAATTCTGAACCGAAAAGATTGAAATTAGGCATTAAACCCAAGCCAAAAGTGCTGATACTTGCGGTTTTGATAAAATCACGACGGTTGGTTTTCATTTTATTATGATTAAAATTGTTTGATAAACACTGTTTTTAAGAAAAAATACTGAGGGGGGTATTTCGATTATACCACTTCCAAACCAAGTAAGTTGAAATCAAAAAACACATTAAGGTGATGACATAACTGCCTAAAACCTGACCTGTTGACGCTTGTTGTTCCGCAACGGTGATTGAAAATAATGAGTCATTTATTGTCGTCGTATCTGCGATGCCCATGTTTTTGACAGAAAAAAAGTGCCGTTGCGCCCAATTATTGCCCCAATGAATGCCAATTGGCAAAAACAATGTGCGCGATTGTATGAATGCTGTTGCAAAAAGTAAATGCCCAAAACCTGTTGTAATCAAACCCAACATGAAACCCCAATTGCCCCAAGCATTGAGTACGAACCAATGAAAAACAATGAACAAAAAAGCAAAAAGGGCATTGGCTTTTACGACACCAATTTGTTCATACGTTTTTTTGAAACAATAGCCTCTGAATATAAATTCTTCAATCATCACAGAACCCAAGAGAAACCATAAACCATTGAAAAACAAGCCCCAATTGATGTTTGCATTCCATTGAATGGATATGTCGTTTTGTAACATTTGTAGTCCGAAAAGCATACAAAAATAGAGAATACCTACGCCTAAACCGATGGGCAAAAGATAAAATTGTCGCCCTGTTAAACCCAATTCTGATAGATTTTTTCCTTCCAAACGGTATAAAAACCAAATAGTGAGCAAGACAACACCTGCTTTTAAATGGTTTGCCCATGATGTAAAGACAACGGTACTCAAAAGAACAACTATCGCAAACAAAGCGATAAAAACGAGTGCCGATGTCCACAACGGTTTTTCAGAAAGGAACTTTTTCATTTATCCCAAAAAGCGGTTTAAGCAAAGATATTTTTATTCAAATAATCATTTTTCAACTTCCCTTGTGGGTCATATTCTTTGATTAAATTCAAAAAATCACCGTAACGCTCATAACGGCTGTGTAATAGGGAGGGGGCAATTGTGAACAATTTTCCCCAATGCGGACGGTATTTGAACGGCTCTAATTCAGCTTCAATCATCGGCAACAAAGCCATAACTTCTGGAATATGCTGTTTCCAAGTAAAATGTATGGCAATAACATCTTGTTTGTAAGCAGGACTCATCCACAGATTGTCGGCAGCAATAGAACGGATTTCTGTTATCATCAACTGCGGTGTGATTTGGTCGCGCTTTTTTTCCAAAGCTAAAATCGCATCAACGGCATTATGGAGCGGCACAAAAAACTCGGATTGCAGTTCCTCGCCACTGCTCGGTGTGAAACCCATTTTGAAATGCGGCAAACGCTCGTACCAAGGTCCCGCAGCGCCCATTTGGTCGGTACAGTTTTCAGCAGATAAAGCGGTGATTGGATGCAGGTTTTTGGATGCTGCTTTTGCGCCAAAAAATTCTGCACCCATACTTTTTGTATCGGCTTCTATTTTCCTTTTAACCCAAACTTGACTGATGATTTGTTTTTGCCAATCGGTAAACAAACTAACACTGTAACCACTTGACATAATTTCTTCAAAATGGTCTGTCATTTGTTGCAAAGGCAAGTCTTGAAACAAGTCTTGGCGCACTTCAAATGTCTTTTGCATATCCAAAGTCACCTTTGTAATAAAACCCAAAGCACCTAAGCCGACGACCGCACCGTTGAATTTATCGCCATCTTTTTCACGGCTCAAATTTATCAAATCGCCATTGGGTGTCACCAATTCAATAGCAGAAGCGGCAGAAGCCAAATTGCCATTTTTCATACCCGAACCATGCGTTGCCGTGGCACACGCACCCGCAACAGAAATGTGAGGCAGCGAAGCCAAATTGTGCAAAGCATAGCCTTTTTTATCCAATTCAGGGCTGAATTGACCATATTTTGCCCCGCCTTCAACGGTAACAGTCATGGCTTTTTCATCAATGGAGATGACTTTATTGAGATTCAAAGCAGAAACTTGGTCGGTCGGGCTGTCTGCAATATTGTTAAAACAATGGCATGAGCCCAATGCTTTTTGCTGATTCAATTTCTTAACAATCGCTTGTACTTCTTCAACCGTTTTAGGTTGATGCAAGTTTTTTGCTGTGTAAGAGAAATTGCC
>JAYTMI010000943.1:0-4668 GCA_043728625.1 Saprospiraceae bacterium
ATACAATCCGTCTCTAATATCTCATCCCGTTCATCAGACACGACCATTTTAGCAGATATTATTCAACCTGTTACCACTTTATTATTGAAAAATGCGAGTGTAACAGATAAAAAACAAATTGAAATTATTTGGCTATGGAATCGTAATGCTAAGATTGATTCGGTTCGCGTACTGAGGGGGGATAAAGATTCGGGTTATGTTGAAATCAAAAAATTCAAAGCACCTACGGTGCTCGACGATGAAGCCTTTTTTGTGGATACATCAGCCAACCCGAGTTTACATTCTTATTTTTATAAAATTGAAACCAAAGACCAATGTGGCGTTAAACGTTTATCCAATTTTGCCATGACACCTCATCTGACAGGCAAAGGGGCTGCCAATCGGCGTAATCTATTGAATTGGAATCGCCTTCAAGTACCGATTGGCGAAGCCATTGGTTATCAAGTCTATCGCATTGTTTCGGGTGTCCCAACGCTTGTAGGATTACCTGTAGATACATCCATATTTGACTTTCCTGATGTTGTGGGTAGTGATGAACCTTTGGTGTGTTACAGATTAGGGGCAAATTTCCGTTATGCGCTGCCCGACGGCTCTACGGAAGAGGGTACTTCGTTTTCAAATACAGTTTGTATTGACCAATTTTCAACAATTTGGGTGCCCAATGCCTTTGCCCCAAGCGGAAAAAATGTTGAGTTTCGCCCAGTTTTCACCTACATAGAAACCGTTAAGACCTATAAAATGGAAATTTTTGACCGTTGGGGCAATAAAATTTTTGAAACCACAGACCCGATGGTTGGATGGGACGGTCGGAAAGGTTCTCAAGCTATGCCGCAGGGTACATATACCTTTTTAATAAAAGCGGAACAAGGCAATGGGCATACTTTTGCTGAACGGGGTGTTGTTATGTTGGTTCGATAATAGGCATTTGAGGCTTAAAAGTCGGGGCATAATATTTGTATCTCCTGAAATAATTGTTAAAAATAAGCCATTCAGCGAAAAAGCGTAGGTAAATCCAACTTTTTCCGTTAGATTTGGAAATCATTAAAACTATTTATCAAAATTTCTTAAAACAAGGTTTAACATGAAAAAAATGTTCTTAATGGCAGCTTTTGCTGCTTTTTCATTTGCTGCTAATGCACAAACTCAAGCAACGGCTTCAACGACTGATGCGCGTCCAGCACCTGCTAAAAAGTCTTGCTGCGCTTCAATGGCGAAAGCAGAATGTGCAACAATGAGCAAAGCAGAGTGTGCTAAAGCAATGTCAGAAGGCAAATGCGCTCCAGCATCATCGGCTAAAACATCAATGGCAGCTAAAACTGAAAAAGCCACGACACTGAAAGTAGCGGCTAACAAACCGTAATTTCTTTTTTAAAACAAAAACGGCTTTCTCGAATGGTATCGAGAAAGCCGTTTTTGTTTTAAAAATACTTAAAATACTGTTGAGGAACGAAATCCCGAAACAATCAGGGGGGTATTTTTACTTCAACAAAGCCTTAATCCGTTTATATTGTGTTGCGTTTGTTGCATTGCCACGACACGTTTTGGCAGCCGCTTGCGCTTCAATATTTTCAACTCGATTAGCTGGATTTGGATGTGTGCTCAAAAACTCTGGTGGCGTATTCGCACTACCAATTTTTTTGAAAAAACCTGCTGCTCCAGCTGGATTGTACTCAGTGCCACATAAGTAATTGACACTCATATTGTCCGCCTCCGTTTCATGCTCACGGCTAAACTTCAAACCAACGACAGCCGAAGCAATTTGTGCGGCATTCATCGCTGTTTTTTGGGTACTTTCGCTTTTGCCTTGAGTGGCTAAACCCGCGCCGAGTGCAGCCAGAATTTGAATACCATAGGTTTGATACAACTGCTTCATCGAGTGCCGCTTATCGGCATGAGCGATTTCATGCCCCATGACACCTGCGAGTTGGTCTTCTGTATCGAGGTATTTAATCAAGCCTGTATAGACATAAATATAGCCGCCAGGCGTGCAAAAAGCATTCAAAGTCTTAGGGTCATTGATGATTTTCACTTCCCATGGAAAATCTTTGGCATGTTCAACAGTGCCGCTATTCAGAATTTTGCTGGTGATGCCACGTATATAACGATAGACCTCTTCATTGCCACGTTCAGCCAGAATAGGGAATTCAGATGGCTTGCTGCTGATTTCAGCGGTCGTTTGCTGTCCCATTTTGACATCCTCAGAAATGTCAGGCATCAAGGCATTGGTAATACCATTAGTCACTTTGCAGCTATAATAGCTAAAAGAAAGCAGGACAAAAGCCGCTAAGAAGAATTTCTTTCTCCAATTGTTCATTTTATTTGTTGTTTTAAAAAATTAAAAATATTTTTACTTGAATACTCACCAGATTAATCTCAACTAATTAACGATAAGCTAACAAATTGTAGTGTACCAAATGTTTAACACACGTTCCTTTTAATGAATCCTTAACGCCACTTATACTGAGGGGTGTCTCGAAATAAATCGGACACCCCTCAGTATTATACTTATTCTCTCTATAAATCAAATTTATCAAAAAGTTCTGTTTTTTATCATAGCGACTTTCGTAAACGTGCCACAGGAATATTCAGTTGTTCACGATATTTTGCCACCGTCCGACGGGCGATATTATAGCCTTTATCTTGAAGCATAGATTTCAATTTTTCATCAGAAAAAGGCTTTCTATTGCTTTCTACTTTGATAATATCGGTCAAAATCTTTTTAACTTCTAAGGTCGAGACTTCATCGCCTTCGCTTGTTTGCAACGATTCAGAGAAAAAATCTTTCAAGCGTTTCGTTCCAAACTCTGTTTGAACATATTTGGAATTTGCAACACGTGACACCGTCGAAATATCCAAGCCCGTTACATCAGCAATATCTTTCAGAATCATCGGTTTCAACCTTTTGGCATCGCCTGTCATGAAAAATTCTTGTTGATAGGTCATAATGGCATACATTGTCTTGAACATCGTTTGTTCGCGTTGCCGAATGGCATCAATAAACCACTTTGCTGAATCAATTTTTTGTTTGATAAACATGACGGCTTCTCTCTGCATGCGCACCGATGTGTTTTTATTTCGTTGATTCTTGTACGATTTAAGCATTTCACGGTAATGTTCACTGATGCGCAAATCGGGGACATTTCGGCTGTCCACACTCAATTCAAGGCGATTACCTTCTTTTGTTTCAACCGAAAAATCAGGAACAACATATTGCATGTTTCGCTCACGCACACTCACATGACCGCTGGCTGGCTTGGGGTTGAGTTTCAAAATTTCATCTAATACGTCTTTGAGTTGTTCTTCCGTAATATTTAGATGTTTTTGCATTTTTTGATAATGCTTTTTTGTAAACTCATCGAATAAATCAAAAATCAAACGAGCACCTAAACGCAAGTTTTTAACAATTTCAGGGTCAGATGACCCATTTTCTAATTTTTGACGAATCTGAATCAACAAACACTCTTGTAATGTACGTGCACCTATACCTGGTGGGTCAAAACGGTGTATTTTTTCTAAAATAGCGACCACCTCCTTTTCATCGGTATGAATATTTTGCAAAAACATAATGTCATCGCAAATATTAATAGGGTCACGGCGCAAGTAACCGTCCTCATCAATTGAGCCGATGATTTGCTTGGCAATTAGGATTTCACGCTCTGTTTTAAAGTCAAGCAACCCTAATTGTTCTTCTAAAAACTCATGAAAACTGTTTTCAAGTGCAATTGGAATAGTCTTTTCATCCTCATCGGCATTGCGGCTTTCTCCTTTTGTCTTGTAGTCCGAAGGGTCATCATCCTCAAAACGTTCGAGGTACTCGTCAAGCTCACGATCCTCCTCGCGCAACGGTACTTCCTCTTCTTCACGGAAATCTTCTGCCGAGTCATCGGCTAATTCATCCTTTTCATGCTCGATTTCGCTTTGTGGGTCTTCGATACTATATGGGTCTTCGTATTCGTCACCCGCTTCCAAAACTGGATTGATTTCCATTTCTTCTTGGATGCGCTGTTCCAGTGCCGTTGTAGGCAGTTGCAACAGTTTCATCAGCTGGATTTGCTGAGGTGAAAGACTGGTTGTGAAGGTTTGGTGTTGACCTTGTCCAAGCATAGTTTATACTTTTATGTGTTCACGGAATTAAGTTAATAAAAAACGATTGCTGCTTGGTTAATCGATTTTTCATAGTTAGAGCGGTTTGGTGTAAATATCGGTTACAAAGAAAATAAAAAATTTTATTTTTTTGTTTTACGCTTGCAAGTTTAAGGATATTTGATTCACAAATGCAAATTTTTTTTTAAATTAAATTTAACTGATTTTATGTTATTTTTCAGATTGTACATTTAAGTAATTGATAATCAGTTGTTTAAATAATTTTTTTATTAAAAATTAATTTTTAAAAAAATCGCCACAAAAGACATGCCAATCAATATAAATAAAAATATATAAAATACGAAATATTTAATTATTTAAAAAGGATCACAAGTTAATGTAATAAAAAGATAGATATTCCGTATCCTTTATCTTAAACTGTAAAAGGATCTCAAAAGTTACTAACAAGGTAATTTTAGGCAAATAAAACATGAAACATCCCGAATTTTGTAACATTTAATTTAAAAGGTAAGACCCAGTAATTCCGAAGGAATTAAATATGAATAACCGTAGATGAAATCTACG
>JAYTMI010000944.1:0-2840 GCA_043728625.1 Saprospiraceae bacterium
AAACGATAAAAGTAATCAATTTAAAGTCGGTACAGACGAGCGTGGAAAAGGACTTGTGAAAACCGAAGAACAAGCCATTATTATCGGTCTTATTTTGCCGTCTCAAACGGAGGAACAAGTGCATGAATATTTCGATGAACTCGAATTTTTGGCATTGACGGCGGGTGCAAAAACCATAAAACGATTCACACAACGACTGGCGCATCCTGACACACGCCTATTTGTGGGTAAAGGAAAATTGGAAGAAATAGCCACTTATGTTCAATCTCATCCTGACGTGACGATGGCAATTTTGGAAGACGATGTGTCGCCAAAACAGTATGCGAACATTGAAGAGGCGTTGAAAATCAAGGTTTTAGACCGCTCTTCTTTGATACTCGATATTTTTGCACAACGCGCACAAACGGCACAGGCACGGACACAGGTAGAACTGGCACAACTCCAATATTTGTTGCCCAGACTGAGGGGTATGTGGACGCATTTGGAACGGCAGCAAGGGGGTATCGGTATGCGCGGACCAGGTGAAAAAGAGATTGAAACCGACCGCCGTATCGTCCGTTTTCAGATTGGCTTGTTGAAAAAAGAACTCGAAACCATTGACCGTCAATCACAAACGCAACGCAAGCAACGTGGGGCGATGATTCGTGTCGCTATGGTCGGTTATACGAATGTGGGTAAATCAACCTTAATGAATACGTTGGCAAAAGCCGATGTTTTTGCAGAAAATAAATTGTTTGCAACATTGGACACCACCGTTCGCAAGGTTGTTTTCAATGCGATGCCGTTTTTATTGAGCGATACGGTTGGTTTTATCCGCAAATTACCGCATCATTTGGTCGAAAGTTTTAAATCAACGCTGGATGAAACGCGAGAATCGGACATTATTATGCACGTTGTGGACATCGCACACCCACAGTACGAAGACCAAATTCGGACGGTGCAAGCGACACTCAAAGACCTCGGCGTGGACGACAAACCAACTTTGATGGTGTTCAATAAAATGGATCTTTACCGCGAACGCTATTTTGATGCCCTTGTTGATACCGAAACTAAAGACAATATTGAAGCCGAATTAATAGAAAATTTGACCAATAAATATGGAGAAAGTGTCATTATTTCTGCTTTTTCTAAGGAAAACTTAGATGAATTACGTGAGCGTTTGGGTCGTATTATTAAGGAGCAATATGTGGTGCGGTATCCTCATCAGGCGCAGCAGTGGTAGAATTTATTCGGCTTTTCTTTCAAAAAATCTTATTTTTGTTTTAAAAATAATAGATATTGACGACAATACAAGCACCTTTAAGCAATTTACAGCTTGAATTAGTTAAATTGTTTCGATATGAACTGCCTGACGAACAGTTATTAGTAATTCGTCGCCTTTTAGCACGTTATTTTGCTCAAAAAGTAACAGATGAGATGTCTCAACTTTGGGAAGAAAAAGGGTGGTCTGATGAGACGATTGAAGAATGGAAAAACGAAAAAATGCGTAGGCGAAAATGATGATAAGACAACGATTGCTATTTTTTCTTGTCAAGAAAGAATACACGTATATATATATGGTGTGAAAATTGAACTTTATCCCCAAAAATACTGAGGGGTATCTTTCATGCTAAAAATGCGTTTTATCCGTTCAAGTTATTGCGTTCCATTTTTTAAAAAACACAAATTGAAAAAATAATGAAAGTAAATTTTCTTAGAACCCGTAAAGTCTTGATTATCAGTGCCATCGTGTTGGTTTTCGTAGCAGCTAATCGGCGGACAGACCATGGTAAATATTTTGAAATTTCAAAAAATATTGAAATTTTTACCAATTTGTACAAAGAACTCAACACGTATTACGTGGATGACCTCGACCCGTCGAAATTAATGCGGACAGGCGTTGATGCGATGTTGAACTCGCTTGACCCTTACACCAATTATATTTCGGAATCTGATATTGAAGGCTATCGTTATATTACTGAGGGGAAGTACAATGGTGTGGGTGCATCGTTTGACAAAACGGGGGAGTACGTGTTTGTCACAGATATTTTTGATGCGTCGCCTTCTCAAAAAGCAGGTTTGAAATCGGGTGACAAAATCGTTGCTGTTGATGGCAAATCGGCTAAGGACAAGTCAATTGACGAAGTGGGAGACGTTTTGAAAGGTGCGCCAGGAACAGATGTCGAGTTGACAATCACACGTCCGCAATTAGACGGCTCGGATAAAACGTTGAAAATCAAAGTTATACGTGATGAAGTATCAGAAAAAAATGTGCCTTATTTTGGTATGTTGAACGATAAAGTAGGTTATATCATTTTGACAACTTTTACACGTGATGCAGGTGAAAACGTCGAAAAAGCGTTCAGAGAGTTGAAAGAAAAGAACCCAAATATGAAAGGTTTGATATTCGACTTACGTGGCAACGGCGGTGGTTTATTGAACGAAGCGGTCAATATTTGTAATATTTGGATTCCAAAAGGCGAAATGGTGGTGACGACACGCGGGAAAGTGGTGGATTGGGACAGAAGTTTCAAAACGCTGAATCCTTCGGCGGATGAACAAATGCCTATCGTGGTTTTGGTGGATAAAGGCACAGCTTCGGCTTCTGAAATCGTTTCGGGTACGTTGCAAGACTATGACCGTGCGGTGGTGGTTGGACAACGCAGTTATGGTAAGGGATTAGTTCAAAACGTGCGTGACATTGGCTATAATTCTAAATTAAAACTGACGACGGCGAAATATTATATTCCAAGCGGTCGCTGCATTCAAGCTGTTAAATACGACAAAGGTACGCCTGTTGAGTTGCCCGATTCTGCACGAGCGAAGTTCAAAACGAGAGGTGGACGCGAGGTTTTAGATGG
>JAYTMI010000945.1:0-6607 GCA_043728625.1 Saprospiraceae bacterium
GGGCTGCCTAATTGAGTATAATGTATGGACATACTATTTTTGACGCAAATTTACTAATTTATTGGAAATCAAGCAATTATCAAACAACAAGTCTATTAATCAAATCGGTATAAGGCTTGGTTTTGATATTGTGTATGGACTTTATAGAGGCAAACAAAATGATATTGGATTCGATGGTATTTGGACTTCATCAGAAGGTTATAGTATTGTTCTTGAAGTTAAAACAACTGACGCTTATCGTATCAACCTTGATACTATCGCTACTTATAGGCAGAAACTTATTAACAGTTCGCGTATTGATAAAACAAATTCTTCTATTTTAATTGTTGTAGGCAGACAAGATACAGGAGACCTTGAAGCTCAAATTAGAGGTTCGCAACATGCTTGGGACATTCGACTTCTAAGTACAGATTCGTTATTAAAGCTATTAAGTTTAAAAGAAGCATTAAATGATACTAAAACCATTCAACAAATAAATGAACTTTTGAAGCCAAAAGAGTACACAAGAATTGATAAATTGATAGAATTGATATTTTTAGCATCAAAAGACCTTCAACTTACAGAAAAAACGGAAGAAGAATTTGGAGAAATAGATGAATCAGAAGAAATTAATGAAGTAACATCTGTTGAAAAAATAAAACGAAATCCACCACAAGAGAAAACAACGCCAATGCGTTTTCATGAAGCATGTATAATAAATATTGAGGAAAAGTTGGGAGTTAATTTAGTAAAACAATCAAGGAGTGCTTATAGTAATAAAAGTAAAACAATTGGCTTAATAAATAAGATATCTAAACTTTATAAACAAAATCAATCAGAAAGATATTGGTTTTCTTTCCAACCTTACCAAAAAGATTTTCTCAAAAACATAGATAAAGCTTTCATCTCTTTTGCATGTGGTTCGTCTGATTGTATATTGTTAATTCCATTTACCATATTTGAGCCATTAGTAGAAAATCTTGACATTACTGAAAAAGATGATAAGATGTATTGGCATGTAAGAATCAATAGTTATGCTAATAGGTTTTTCTTGATTCTACCAAAGAGTACAAAGAAGGAAGTGTTTGAAATTACTCAATATAAAATATAAATATGTACCGTTCACCCACGATTATAGTTATGTTGACATCTATCAAAATGAGCTATCAGGCATTGTTAAGCATTATAAAGACTATTACAGTAAAAAACGCAATCGTCTTTTGAAACAGTTGGTTTAGATACCCCCTCAGTATATTCAAGTCAATCAACTAAGTATTTTCTGAATTTTTTCAAAAAACCTTGAAAAAACCGCTTCCAAAAACCTATCTTTGCAGGCGTTTTCGAAAAATGCGTTAAAAATCAAAAAGTGAAGGATCAAGTCTGTTTTCAAAAAGTTGAAAATCAATGATTTATACAACAATTTCGAATATTTAATGCTCATCAGTCTAATTGAAACATGAATGCTTTAAAAGAATTTTCGTTGCCAATCAAAGGTTTGAAAAATGGGTATCATACTTTCAATTTTCAACTTGATGAAACATTTTTTGCGCTTTTTGAAGCCTCTGTGATTCAAAAAGGTTGGTTTGAAGTGACCGTTGAAGTGGATAAACGAGATTCTTTTTTTGAATTGACTTTTGATTTTGACGGAACCGTTCAAGCAGAATGTGACCGTTGCACCGCTGTCATCGAATTGCCTTTTGGAGACACTCAAACCCTCGTGGTCAAAGTATCGGAAGAAGAGCAAAATGAAGATGCAGATGTCGTTTTTATAAATCCAGATGCACATGAGTTTAATGTGGCGCAATACATTTATGAATTTATCTGTCTTGCCGAACCACCTCTCAAAGTGTATGATTGCGAAAACGATGACCCGCAACCTTGTGATTTTGATGTATTAAACAAAATAAACCCATCAGTATCAAACAATAATTCGAATGATGCTGTAAAGAATCCTTTTGAAGACTTAAAGAATCTTTTTAATAAAAACTAAAAGAATGATAAATTATAAATATAAATGATGAAAATTATTCAAGTTAAGTCATCATTTATTCATCATTTATCATTTATAATTCATCATTAAAAGTAGAAGCCATGCCTAATCCGCGTAACAGACATTCACGCATGCGTAAGCGCAGCCGCCGTGGTCAAGACAAATTAGAGTTGCCAACATTGTCAACTTGCAAGACAACAGGCGAGACACACCGCCGTCACCGTGCTTACAAACATGAAGGTAGCCTTTATTACAAAGGTATGATGATTGTTAAAGCCAAAGAAGTTGTTTCGGCTGACGAAGCTAAATAAAGCTCTAACACCTTGATAATCAACGAATAATAAGCTCCCGAATGACTTTTGTACTGAGGGGGCTTTTTCTGTTTTAGTTGAATTATGAATGATGATTAACAAATCTCTTTATCAATGAAAAAAATAATCAATACACCCAACGCTCCTGCGCCAATTGGTCCTTATAGCCAAGCGGTTCAGACAGGCAATATGTTGTTCGTAAGTGGTCAAATTCCCATCAATCCCGCAACAGGTGAGATGGTCATTGACTCTATCGAAGCAGAAGCCACGCAAGTAATGAAAAACTTAGAAGCCGTTTTGACAGAAGCTGGTGCTTCATTCGATAATGTTGTGATGACCACCATTTTCTTAGCAGATATGGGCGATTTTGCTGCCGTAAATGCTGTTTATGGTACTTATTTCACCGCTGATTTTCCTGCGCGCGCAACGGTTGCCGTCAAAACATTGCCTAAAAGTGTCAATGTTGAGATTTCGGTCATAGCAGCACTTTGATTTTTTTATAAAATACTGAGGGGGGCATGAATTCACTTCGATATTCAAAATTCCTTGTTCAATATTCGATATTCAAAAAAATGAAAAGAGTCCTTTCTGCCATCCAACCTACTGGCGATTTGCATTTGGGTAATTATTTCGGTGCTGTCAAAAATTGGGTTGAACTTCAAGATAAATACAGTTGCGTCTATGGTGTTGTGGATTATCACACCATGACGATGCCTTACAAAGCCCTCGATTTGCGTGAAAACACTTGGAAAATGGTGTTTCAGCTCATGGCTTGTGGTGTAAAGCCTGAAAATCTGTTCATTCAGTCGCTTGTGCCTGAACACACCGAACTGTGTTGGATTTTGAGTTGCGTCACCTCTTTTGGTGAAGTTTCGAAAATGACGCAGTTCAAAGACAAACGTGAACAATTGGAGGAAAAAGACAATCAAGCCTTTATTTCGGCAGGTTTGTTCAGCTACCCTATTCTGCAAGCCGCAGATATTTTGATTTACCGCGCAGACTATGTGCCTGTCGGCAAAGACCAAGAGCAACATTTGGAATTGAGCCGCAACATTGCGGCACGTTTCAATAAACAGTTTGGCAAAGAGTATTTTGCACATCCAGAACCATTGTTTACTGAAATTCCAAAACTGTTGTCGCCAGCCGACCCGACTAAAAAAATGTCAAAATCCCTTGGCGAAAAGCATTTTATCAACCTTTTTGGCGACCCTAATCGTATTCGGAAGCAAATAAAATCGGCTGTAACGGACACAGGCGAAACGAGCGACAAAATGAGTGCAGGCGTTGAAAACCTATTCAATTTGCTCAAAGCCTGTGGAAAAATGGACGCTTATGACACTTTGATGGATACCTATCATGCAGGAACTTTACGTTATGGCGATTTAAAAGGCGAAGTGGCAGAAGCCTTAGTTGCATTGACCCAACCTTTTGGCGAGCGTCTGATTGATTTAAATGGACGTAAAAAAGAAGTAAAGGCTCAAATTCAAGACTCTTCTGCGAAAATTCGTAAAATTGCTCGTCAAACTTTAAGGGAAGTAAAAGAATTGGTGGGTTTATTAAATCCACAATCATAAATGACAATGGATAGATGATAATGGATAATATTGAAATTATCCATTATCATCTATCCATTATCCATTATTAAATAACATTATGACTCGACAACTATCATCAAGCTGGACGCTTGGATTTCGCATATTTTTACCGACCTTTTGGATTGCCTTCTTCGGTGTCTTCTTTTTGACAACCCTTTTAACTGACAAAGATCAAATTGGGCAAATGTCTATGAATGGCTTACGCTGGGGTTTGCTGGCATTTATCCTCGTTTTCGTTTTCGTTTTTTGGAAAACCGTCTGGCGTTTGAAGCGCATTGATGCTGATAAAGAACACGTTTACGTCACCAATTACTTCAAAAATGTGGGTTATAGACATCAATACATCGAAAAAATTGAATTGTCAAAAGGCATTATTTTCAACTACGGTACATTGGTACTGAAAGAAAAAGGCGCATTTGGCGACCATATTTTGTTCCTTGCAAGCAGCAAACGTGTTAAGATTTTTATTGCTGAAAATCCGCATCTGGTAAGTTGGATTGAAGAAGTTTGAAAATACACCCCACAGTATTTTATATAAAAACAAATAAAATACATGAAAACCCGTAGCTAAAAAGGTGCTTTTTGTGAAAAAGATTAGCTTTGCTTTTATTTTTTGAATCTAAAAATCAAAATGAACAACTATGGCAAAGCAAACAAAAGCACCGACTTCTAAAACGGGAAAAACCAAAAGACCCAAACACAACTACACGCCTCGCAAAAAATCTATCCAAGCCATCATAAAAGAGGAAATTCACAAAAGTCATGACAACTTTTTTGGAATGACTTTTAATGAAAAACAAACCATTGTTGATTTACTCAACCACTTTATTCCCACTGAAATTGGCAACTATATTGATCAAAATAGTCTCAGTTTAGATACGACAAACTATATCTCAAAATCCTTAAGTCCACTCTATTCTGATGTCGTTTGGCGTGCTAAATTACATGATACGCCAATTGCAATTGCGCTGCTTTTTGAACACAAAAGCACCCCCCCTCAGTATATTCATGTACAATTAGACGCTTATATTCAAAGCATTTTGAGAAAAGATATTCGAGCAAAAAAGCCTCTAACATTTGTCCTTCCTATTGTTATCTATCATGGCACAGAAACATGGGATTATCGTCCGTTTTCACACAATTTCAAGAATTTACCAATGATATTTCATCGTTTTATTCCTCAATTTGACTATATTTTCATCAATTTATCGAATATTTCTGATAATGTTATTTTTGAATTAGGCTCCGAAAGTCTATTACGATGTGCTTTTTTAGCCTTTAAACATTGTAAAGATAAAGACTATGTAGAGCAAAATTTCCCCGCTTTTTTCACATTTTTTGAAAATAACCCACATTTACAAGATATTTTGGAAGGAATGATTGTTTATTTGGCACAAAACGCTGAACTTCGTGAGGAGAATATTTCAGAAGTTGTAACAAATGTGGATTCACAAAAAGTAAAATCAAAAGTCATGACATTATACGAGCATCTTATCCTTAAAGGACACAAACAGGGAATCGAACAGGGTCTGGAACAAGGCGTTGAATTGGGTTTAGAACAAGGTTTAGAACAAGGTTTAGAACAAGGCTTAGAACAAGGCTTAGAACAAGGTGTTGAGAAAGGCGATATTTTAGGGCAATATAAAAAAGCCGTTAATGTCGTTAAAAAAGGATGGCAACGAGGTTTGTCAATTGAAATTTTAGTTGAAATTTCGGAACTATCAGAAGCCGAAGTGCTACGTATAATTGCAGAAATTGAAAAAGAAAAAGATTAAAACAAACTCACATACCCAAAATGCGTCTTCACATTCCTAAAATCCACTGGATTCCCTTCCTGTTGACCAACAGCTAATGTTACACCGAATAAACCCACATTCGTTTCAAATGTAATGCCCGCACCAAAGCCCAAAGGCGTATCGGTTCTCTGCGTAGTTCTCGTCTTATTTTCGATATATCCAATATCACCAAAAGTATATAAGTATGAATTTCGACCTATCAAAAGGCGATATTCGAGTGTGCCAAGGGCATATTTCGTTGCAAAAATGCTCTCTTCATCGAACCCCCGCAGTAATCGGTTGCCACCAATGCGGTATTGTTCGTTTTGAGATATAGGCGACGAAGTAAACAGCCAACCGCTCGTTACAGCGAGTTTCAAGACACTGCGTTTCAAAACAGGCAAATAAAATTCGGTTTTGTTGTCCAAACGATATTGAAAACTTCTGAGCGTAACAGTATCGTATAAAGTTTTGAAATCAAACGTCGGGTCTTTGATATCTAAAATATCACTGTTTGGTCGCACCTTGCGAATACCCGCGCCCCCCCTCAGTAAAATAGCCCATCCACGCCTTGGATTGAAGCGATAATCAAGCTGTTGTTTCATAAATTCTAAACCCAAAGTATTGGTCGAAACGTCAAGTGTTGAAGGTAGTCGGCGTGTTTGTTCTATTTTTAAACGATTGATAATCAAATTATTGGCTCTATAATTTTGCCAAAACAGTTTTATATAATCCGAGCCACCTAACAGATACTGAACGCCTGCATTGGCGTGTGTTTCGATATACGTCGAGTCCCGTTTGTAGAGGTCAAATGCGCCTTCAAAACCATAAGGCAAATTCAAGATATAGGGATAAGATGCCTTGATGTTCAGGCGAGGTGATTGCGGACGTAAGTTTTCAAAATTGGCATATATGCGTTCTCCGACCCCAAAAAGATTCTGAAAATCAGCCGTTCCG
>JAYTMI010000946.1:0-4754 GCA_043728625.1 Saprospiraceae bacterium
CGCATATCCGTTACCGTTCCCAACAGCACTTTGATTTATGCTATTTTTCAAAATGCCGACAAAAGTTATAATACAGGTCTTGAAATGGTGTTGTCTCAAAAGGTTTCCAAGTTATTTTCCTTCAATTTCAACTTTACAGCTTATAAAAATAGGATAGATGCTTTTACGGTTCAGAATAAATATCCTGTGCCCAATACATTTTCGGCTGCGGCACAAGACATTGTTTCAGGCAATGCCAAATTCAATGGCATTTTTCACTTCAACAAAGGTTTTGATGCACAAATTTCTGCCGTTTATTTAGCACCCGACATCATTCCGCAAGGAAAAATCGGCGCACGATTCTCCTTAGACGTTGGTTTGAAAAAAGGCGTTCAAAAAGGCAAAGGTGAATGGTTTGTCAACGCCACCGATTTGTTGAATACAATGGTGATTCATAAGGAAATACAAGGACAAGGCTTTAATTATGTTGGTAATGACTATTACGAAACGCAGGTTGTTAGGGTGGGGTATAGTTATAAGTTTTAAATTACTGCAAAACTTGACGCAAGTTTGAAACTTGCGTCAAGTTCTTTTTCCATTCAATATTCCTATCGCGTTAACCGATAAATCAACAACGCCGACCGCTTTATCAACTTCGGATATTCATACAAATTTATCGTTTCACCTGGTGCGTGCGCCCCTTTTCCCGATGCCCCTAAACCATCTATGCAATCCAGATAGTCCGCCACATAAGAAATATCGCCTGCGCCTCGTGAGCCTGGGTTTCCTGCTGTTACTGCGCCATAATTTAAGTCCAAACTCACCTTATTCACTAAACCCACTAAGGCTTCATTGCCAGCAGTGGGCGGCATGGACGGAATACCGTCTCTAAATGTAATGGTTGCTTTCGTTCCGGGCAGATTTTTAGCAACAATTTGACTCATGGCATAGCGCGCAGCCTCTTTTTGTTGTTCTGACAGAAACCTCAAATCGCCAATGACGACTGTTTTGGGCGAAATAATATTTGTTTTGCCAGAAGCATCGCCTTTTTGGTTCGCAAAATCATAATTGACTTCAGAGCCGCCGATGAAAAGTCCTGGGTTAAACGTCAGATATTGTTCTGTACTCAATTTCTCTCTAAATTCATTGACGATTCGAGCCGCTTCATAAATAGTACCATAACCGGCATTGCCAAAAACACTCGATGAATGCGCTTGTTTGGCTTCAACTTCCAATCGCCAATCACTTGCGCCACGTCTTGCAGTCGCTACAATGCCCATATTTGAAGCCGTTTCATAGCCCAAAGCTATATCATGTTGTTTGGCGCGATTGATAAAGTCACCGCGACTGATTTCTCTTGGATGACCTGCATTTTCTTCGTCGCCTGTCATATAAACGGTGATGGACACATCGTCCAAAAGTCCTTGTTTTTGCAATGATTTCAAAGCAGCAATGATAACAACATCGCCTCCTTTCATATCATTCACACCTTGACCTGTTGCCGTGCTGTCATTGAGCATCGTAAACGGATTGGGCGGCATATCAGGCTCAAAAACGGTGTCTAAATGTCCAATCAGAAACAATTTCTTTCCTTTTTTACCTTTTTTATACGCCACCAAATGCCCTGCTCTTTTCAAAGAATCTGGCATCGTTATCCATTCAACGGTAAAACCCAATGCCGTCAGCTCTTTGCCGTACATATCGGCGACTTTTTTCACGCCTTTGACGTTAAAAGTACCGCTGTTGATATTAACCGACTCTTTCAGCAACTGAATGGTGGCAGACATATTGGCATCAACTGCGCTTATGATTTGTTCTTCTATTTTGGTGAGTGATTGAGCCGTACTTTTTGAAAGAAGTAGTACAAGTACAGCAAAGAGTAGTTGTTTTTTCATCATTTTTAGTTGTTTTTGAAATAAAATCAAACAAGGTTCGGGGAATTTTCAAAATTCCCCGAACCTAATCACAGGACTCCAAAAGCCCCCCCTCAGTATTTCACGTATATTTTCTTACCGTTTTTAGCGATGGATTTATAAATGGCTTCTACAATTTTCATATCTTTCAAACCTTCGTAACCATCCATTTTTGGGTCAGGCGTATTGTTTAAGATACAATCAGCGATGCCATCCATTTGATAGGTCTGATGCGTGACAACAGGTTGGGTCATTACTCCCTTATTTGTGCGTCCCCCTAAAGGACCATAGCCGTAACAAGGACTAAGTTCTGCCCACCCTTTTTCACCAGAAGCCCGCAGCGATTCAGGGCTGTTGAAATTATAAGTTGTTGCACAATTGGCAATAACACCGCTTGGAAAACCCATTTGCCAAGCAATCGTTTCATCTACTTCTTTAAATTTCACTAAATCCGTCTTGCTTTCATTGGCAATAACCCAAGTTGGGTCTTCGCCTGTGGCATAACGTGCGCCATTGATACAATAAACACCGACATCCATCATCGCACCGCCGCCTGCGAGAGCATGTTTCAATCGCCATTGTGTCGGGTCGCCTATTTTAAAACCATTGGCGGTATTGACAAACATGATTTTTCCCAATTCACCCGATTCCCGAATGCGTATTAACTCTTTTGTATAAGGCTCAAAATGTAGGCGATAACCCACATACAGCTTCACATTGGCTTTTTTACAAGCCGCAATCATCTCCTCGGCTTCTTTTACGGACACAGACATCGGCTTTTCAGTCAATACATGTTTCCCTGCCTTAGCAGCACGCAATGTAAAGGGATGATGCAACGAATTGGGTAAAGTCAAATACACCAAATCTATGTTTAGATTGCTGATTATTTTATCAAAATCTGCATAAGAATAACAATTCGCTTTGTCAATACCATATTCTGCTTGCCATTTGTCCAATTTAGAAGGTGTTCCTGAAACCGCACCGACCAAAACGGCTTTTTGACACGTCTTCATGGCATTGGCAACCCGAGTGGCATAACTGCCCAAGCCGACAAGCGCCACACGCAGTTTTTTCCCTTCATAAGGTTGTTTGTTTAATAAATTATTATCAGAAATCAACGGCAAAACCATAGAGGCTGCGGTCATTTTTTTTAGAAAATCGCGGCGCGTATTCATAATTGTTTGATTGTTTAGTTTGAAATGATAGATGAAAGGCGGTACAGATGAGTACAAGGCGAAAAATTAGGCAAAAAATGTCACGTGCCGTAAGATTTGGAGAATAAATTTGAGGATAGGTATAGTTGGTGAGGCTTTTAAACTAATTGAATGGGCTTATTCAATGTCCAAATAAGGGTCAAGACAAGTCAAACCCGTTATATTCTTGAAATCTCCTGTATTATGGGAGACAATTTTAAGATTATGTACCAAAGCCGTAGCCGCAATAATGGCATCAGGCAATTTAATTCTTTTGATTTTTTTAAGTGCAATCGTTTCATCAACAATTGCATCTGTCAAAGATAAGAGAGTACCCATATTGATAAGATTAACCAAATTTTGATACGTTTCAGGTGAAGAATTGAAACCTAATAACTCAATTTTATTGATAACCGATACAGTCGCATTACCAGATATGACAAGATTATCAACCCAAATTGCCGCATTTTGGGGTAATCTTCCTTCAAAAAGGTCAATAATTACATTGGTATCAATCAAATACGTTCCCATTCGTTTCTCATTTCGTTTAATTGTTGGCGTAAATCATCCGCTTCTTCATGTGAAATGATGCCGATGAAGCTTTTAGGCTTGATTACCTCCTTTTCTTGCAAAGGTTCTTTTTTTTCTACACGAATGAGCTGCATTTCCTCCAAATACAGTAGTAGCCTAATCGCTTTTTCATTTAATATTTCAATGGAATAACTCATATTTTACTAAATTTTAAACAAAACTATACTTTTTTTCTTGAATAATCTAAACAAACTATATTTTTTCAAGTGAGCAGGAAACTCTAAAAACCAAACATCCCTAAAATTGATTTATTTTACAACTTCATAAAACAAATTCAAACGACGATGACAATAAAACTCACACACCTATTCCTCCTATTGAGCACCTTAACCATGGCTCAAAATAAACCCGCAACGAAATATTTTCCACCCCCTCAGTATTGGCAGCATAAAACGCCGAATGAAATGGGTTTGGATGCAGCGAGAATCCAAGAAGCCATCACTTTTCATAAGGAAAATGAAATAAAAAACCCGCGTAGTATGGAGCAATCGCATTATCAATCATTTGGCAAAGAGCCTTATGGCTTTGCGATTGGACCGTTTAAAGATCGCGGCGAACCGACGGGCGTTATTATCTATAAAGGTTACATTATTGCAGAATGGGGCGAGCCTTTGCGTTGTGATTTGACGCACAGTGTGACCAAAAGTTTTCTGTCCACCGTTGTCGGCTTGGCGGTTGATAAAGGTTTGATTCACAACGTCACCGATACCGTTGCTGCCTATATGCCCCCGATTGAATTATACGACCAACCTTTACTACGTACTGCCGATGATTTCGGAAAATCCGAATTGCTCACGCCTTTTGAAACGCCCCACAACCGCACCATCACTTGGGACGACCTTTTGCGCCAAACAAGCGATTGGGAAGGCACTCTTTGGGGAAAACCAGAGTGGGCAGACCGACCCGATACCGATGTTTCGACGTGGTTAACCCGTCCACGGCACAAAGCGGGTACTATTTATGAATACAATGATGTCCGCGTCAATGCTTTAGCGTTGGCAGCATTGAGTGTTTGGCGCAAACCATTGCCAGTTGTTTTAAAAGAAAACATTATGGACGTTATCGGTGCATCCAATAC
>JAYTMI010000947.1:0-2263 GCA_043728625.1 Saprospiraceae bacterium
AATAAATTATGGTTTAGTGGTTAAAAAGGATTTGAATGGACCGATTAAAGTCATTTTCCATGAATTTAAAGATATTTGGAATGACTTTTTTAAAAAACATCGCCACCAACCCCTCAGTATTCGACTTAAATATGTGTTCGCGCCACCAGGTTGGAGTCATGATGGCAGCACTAAAACATCGGATGAAATGAGGCATGTTGAAAGCAACGTGGAAAGTAAACACAACTAAGTTAGAACTCCAATTTAGCATATTCATACAGATAAATACAGATTTATACAGAATTCTGTATATTTAAATGAATTAAAAATAATAGCGGAACAAGGATTTCGCACGACAATACAAAAATGGGAAAAATAGTTGCTATAGCCAATCAAAAAGGCGGAGTTGGAAAAACTACCACCGCCATTAATCTCGCCGCCTGTCTGGCAGTGCTTGAAAAAAAAGTGCTGCTCGTAGACAGCGACCCGCAAGCCAACGCTTCAAGCGGCGTTAATGTCGTAGCGGACGATGAGACTTACACACTCTACGATTGTATGGTCAACGATGCCGACCCACATGATGCCATCCAACAAACCGATACGCCCAATTTGTATATCATTCCATCAAGTATTGACTTGGTGGGGGCTGATTTGGAGTTGATTAATCGAGAAAAAAGGGAGTTTGTACTGAGGGGTATCTTAGCAAAAGTCAAGGATGAATACGATTATATTATCATCGACTGCCTACCCTCTTTAGGCTTGGTCACGGTCAATGCATTAGTGGCAGCGGACTCAGTTTTGATACCTGTTCAATGTGAAATTTTCTCTTTGGAAGGTTTGACAAAGTTGAAAAACACCATTAATCTCGTCAAAAAAGCCTTGAATCCTCCATTAGAAATAGAAGGTTTAGTGTTGTCTATGTACGACCCTCGTTTGCGTTTAGCCAATATTGTCGTGGATCAAGTGCGTGCGCATTCAAAAGATTACGTTTTTGATACCATTATTCACCGCAGCGCCCGTTTGGCAGAAGCCCCAAATGTTCGCAAACCTGTTATCGCTTATGATGCTACTTCAAAAGGCTCAGTTAATTTTTTAAACCTTTGCAAAGAGTTTTTAATTAAAAATAAAGATAAAATCCAACGCCCGAGTCAAGCAAAAAGTTAAAAATGAAAAGTGAGAAGCACAAATTGCACCGGAGGTGCATAATGTCGGTAGAAAAAAAGTGGAAAGTGGAAAATTGCACCAGAGGTGCATAATGTCGGTAGAAAAAAAGTGGAAAGTGGAAAATTGCACCAGAGGTGCATAATGTCGGTATAAAAACATAATTCATTGATTACCAACAAATTACAACGATAAAAAAATTTGCAACAGTCTATTCTATAAAATATGTCGAAGTTAAAAAAAACGGATTTAGGTAAAGGGATTGCCGCATTGCTTGGCAGCATTGAAGAGGAAGTCAATCAAGGACCCGAGGCTGTGAAGGAAGTCGTTCGGGAGCTTTCGCACTCAGTGGCGATGATTCCTGTGGAGCAAGTCGAGGTCAACCCATGGCAGCCACGTTACGAATTTGATGAAGCCGCTTTACAAGAGTTAAGCGAATCCATTAAAGTGCATGGCGTCATTCAGCCCATCACTTTGCGGCGCATGAGCAACAATCAATACCAGTTGATTTCAGGCGAACGCCGTTTACGCGCTTCGAAATTGGCTGGTTTGAAGGAAGTGCCCTCGTATGTACGCATCGCGAACGATCAAGAAATGCTCGAAATGGCTTTGGTCGAAAACATTCAGCGCGAAGATTTGAACCCTGTAGAAGTAGCCATTACTTACCAACGCCTCATAGATGAATGTGCTTTGACGCATGAAAAACTCAGTGAACGCGTCGCTAAAAATCGCTCGACAGTGACCAATATGTTGCGACTTTTAAAATTACCGCCTGAAATTCAACAGGCAATTAAAGAAAAGAAAGTATCAACGGGTCATGCGAAGGTTTTAGTGGGTATTGATGACATTGCTTTGCAATTGATGTTGTTTAAAAAAGTGGTCAATGAGCGGCTTTCGGTGCGTGAAATCGAGGACATTGCGCGGAGTTATTCAGAAGCCAAATTGAAAAAGAAGGCAAAAGCGACCCCCTCAGTATCAGATGCCCTTAAGCCTGTTCAAGATACTTTGAGTGCCTTTTTCGGTTCAAAAGTCGCCCTAAAACGCCAGCCAAATGGCAATGGTCAGATACTCGTCAGTTTCAAAAATGACGATGATTTGAACCGAATTTTGGATTTAATAGAAG
>JAYTMI010000948.1:0-1503 GCA_043728625.1 Saprospiraceae bacterium
ACCATAGCCCCTGCGACACCTGATGACAAAACGTGTGTCGTCGAAACAGGTAAGCCATAATACGATGACAAACCGATGGTTGAGGCAGCGATTATTTCGGCTGTTGCGCCTTCGGCATAAGTCATGTGGCGTTTGCCAATTTTTTCACCAATAGTAACAACGATACGTTTCCAACCAATCATTGTACCAAGACCCAATGCGACTGAAATCAGCAAAATTGCCCAAAAAGGAGCGTAGTGCGTATATTCTTTTAAGGTCTGGACTTCACGTTTGATGACGGCGCGTTTGTCTTTATCTGTGATGATATTAGGTTCATCAAGGATAGTTTTCACGTTTTTTGTCAACAAATTGATACGTTTACGGATGCTCAAGCGGCTTTTGACATCATTGGCTGTGCCAATATCTGTTTTCAACAACTCTATGGTTTCGATAGTTATCGCCAATTCCTTAGGTGCAAATTGATTTTTAATTTGGTCCGTAGGCATGGCATTTTGTATGATGGTCAATGAATTTTGAACTTTTGCGGCATCAAAATTTGGTGACAATGAGTACTGCAATGGCATAAAAGTCATCAAAGCAACCATCAAAAGACCAATACCTTTTTGTCCGTCATTTTGACCGTGAAAAAAGCTGACCAACGTACAAGTTGTGATAAGAATGGCACGAATCCAGATTGGTGGTTTTGAATCAGCAGGTGGTTCTTTGAAAATGCCTTTCCCCGTATCACTCCGAATACTGGAGCGCAAAATGAACATCAAAACAATCGCCATTGAGAAGCCAAAAAGGGGTGAAAAAAGCAATGCGTTACCAATTTTGATAGCTTCTGACCAATTGACACCTATTTGAGATGTGTTTTCAGGTAAAGTCGAAAAAACCATACCGACACCTATTAAAGAGCCAATTAAAGTATGTGAGCTTGAACAAGGTATGCCAAAATACCATGTACCTAAGTTCCAAATGATTGCGCCTAACAAAACGGCTAAAACCATTGCTGCGGACTGCCCGGGGGCTTGTGTCATAACCGTTTCAACAGGAAGTAAGTTGGCTATTTTCATAGCGACCTCAAAGCCGAGATACGAGGAAAAAAGTACACCTGCAAAGTTCCATGCGCCCGACCAAACGACGGCTGTCATGGGTTTTAGGCTTTTGGTGTAGATAACGGTGGCGACAGCATTTGCCGTATCGTGGAAACCGTTGACGAATTCAAAGAAGAAAATCATGACAAGGCAAGCAATAAATGCTATGAATAAGCCTGTCGAAAGGGCAGTAATTTCAATGCCAAACATGGGCAAAAGTTGGTTAAATTGTTATTTGAATATTATTTACATACATTAATTGATGGTGCAAAGGTCTATTGGCTCGCAATGTCTTCATAATTTTCAAGATTAACTTAATGTTAAGTCTATAAAACCTAAAAAACCTTCCTATGCTCAGTATAGGAAGGTCGCCAAATTATTCAAAAATGTATGTAACATGCACCAATGAAAATTGGGCGACGCAAAG
>JAYTMI010000949.1:0-2249 GCA_043728625.1 Saprospiraceae bacterium
ATAATGATGACTTCATCGCCTTTAGCCAAGTTGTTGACCAAAGCAGCCACTGACGACAGCTGCGTTTTGACGATTTTATTCCATTTATTCTTTTCAGCTGTTGTCATGCGACCACCATTCACATTGTTTTTCAAGGCTTCGGAATAAGCATCGTAGCACCGTTTTAATTCTGCAACGTCCAGACTAAGGCTGGCAAATTGTTCATCGGAAGTCATCAAAGTGATAACATTGAAGGCATACACGGCTAAAGCGTCTTGTCCTAATTTCATAAACGCATTTAAAAGGATTTTTTTCATATTTTTTCAATTTATTTATTATTGGAAAATTCCAATTATCATATATCAAAAAAGCATCCAATGTTAAAGAAAAAGGCATTTTAACAAAAGCGATTATTTAATGGCAATGATTTATAAGAATACGGTTATATTTGATTTATGCTTATACATTTATTTGTATGCGGCACCAAATTTTTATATCTCGAAATGGGTTATAACAACCCATATTCTAAAAATTAATACCATTTTTCCAATGGGAAATGCTTTTAAATGAAATGGAATAACAATTTTTCCAATTAGAAAAATGTCTAAGTGAAATGGAATAACAATTTTTCCAATTGGAAAATGTCTAAGTGATATGGAATAACAATTTTTCTAATTGGAAAAATGTCTAAATGAATTGGAAAAACAATTTTTCTAATTAGAAAAACATCTAAATGAAATGGAAAAACAATTTTTCTAATTGGAAAAATATCTAAATGAATTGGAAAAATTATTTTATGGTTTGGAAAAATATCTAAATGGCATGGAAAAATGCCTAAGTGAAATGACTAAACTTTGGGAAAGGCTTTTTTGAAGCGTGATTCAAAGTGAAAAGTAATGCATGACAGTCGAAAACGTTTTCGTTGCTTTATAAGGAAATGAAGATATTTTTACGGATTTTGTGCCACTTTTTAAAAATTTAAAACATCAAGAATCATGAATAACATGGAACACACCATGCGTTGGTACGGTCCCAACGACCCTGTTAGCCTTTCGGATATCCGTCAATCGGGTTGTACGGGCGTTGTGACGGCGCTGCATCACGTGCCTGTCGGCGATATTTGGACGATTGCCGAAACCAATAAACGCCGCGCTGAAGTAGAAGCAGCGGGCATGACTTGGACGGTGATTGAGAGTCTGCCTGTGCATGAATCCATCAAAAAACAAAGCACAGGTTTTGAAAAGTTTATCGAAAACTATAAGATAAGTCTTAAAAACATCGCAGAATGTGGCTTGAAGGTGGTGACTTATAACTTTATGCCCATTTTGGATTGGATGCGAACGGAAATTTTTCACACCATGCCCGATGGGTCAAAGGCTTTGTTTTTTGAAAAAACAGCTTTCGTTGCTTTCGATTTGTTTTTATTGAAAAGACCTGATGCCGCCGCCGATTATACGGAGGGGGAGATTGCAGCCGCCAAAAAACGGCTCGAAACAATGACGGATTCGGAAAAGCAAACGCTGTTCAATAATGCGCTTTTGGGTTTGCCGGGCAGCGAAGAACGCTTTACTGAAGCCCAAATCTTGACGGCTTTGAAGACGTATGAACATATTGATGCTGCCAAATTAAAATCCTATTTGTTCCATTTCCTAAGAGAAATTGTGCCAACTGCCGAGGCTTTGGGCTTAAAAATGGCGATTCATCCCGACGACCCGCCTTATCCGATTTTGGGTTTGCCGCGCATCGTGAGTACGGAACAAGATGCGGTTGATTTGCTCAATGCGGCACCGAGTCCTGCGAACGGTTTGTGTTTTTGCACAGGTTCTTATGGTGTGCGTCCCGACAATGATTTGGTGGGTATGATACAACGTTTGGGCGACCATATTCACTTTTTGCACCTCCGCAATACACGCCGCAATGCCGAAGGTAATTTTTATGAAGCCGACCATTTAGATGGTGATACAGATATGTACGCGGTTGTAAAAGAACTTGTTAAGACGATGCGCCGCCGTAACGTTTCTATTCCGATGCGTCCAGACCATGGACATCAGATGCTCGATGATTTGAAAAAAGTAACTTATCCGGGTTATTCGGCGATTGGACGGTTAAGAGGTTTGGCGGAACTGAGGGGTCTTGAATTGGGGATTGCAAGGTCGCTTTGATTTTTTTTGACCACAGATGACACTGATTTGACTGTTTTTCACTGATTTTTTTCTTTATACGACAATAAAATCAGTGAAAAACAGTCAAATCAGTGTCATCTGTGGTCA
>JAYTMI010000950.1:0-2087 GCA_043728625.1 Saprospiraceae bacterium
TTATTGCGTTTCTTTAGCCTTTTTACTCGAAAACTCGCCTACTTTGCACATTACC
Source organism: Saprospiraceae bacterium (assembly GCA_043728625.1). Lineage (GTDB taxonomy): Bacteria > Bacteroidota > Bacteroidia > Chitinophagales > Saprospiraceae > JAAFJT01. The sequence continues at coordinate 56 of JAYTMI010000950.1, forward strand.
TCCAAATGAAGTACGATTGGAAAGTACCCCCTCAACCTGAATGGTTTGACCACTTTTGTGACCAATTTTATTCATTTCGGCAAGCGAAATCGCCTCTTTGGGTAGAACGAGGTACTTTCGGTCTCCTTGCCATGAAGCAAAATGCAGAAGTCTTAGAGTTATGTTGTGGTGACGGCTTTAACGCCTATCATTTTTATTCAATAAGAGTAAAAAATATTATATCCGTTGACTTTGATAAAGATGCAATACCTCATGCTAAAAGGTATAATCAAGCCCCTAATGTTGAATATCGCTTGTGTGACATACGAAATCAAATACCAGAAGGTCAGTTTGATAACATCGTATGGGATGCTGCTATTGAGCATTTTACAGAACAAGAAATTGATGCTATTTTGTCAAATATCAAGAGAAGACTTAAAAAAGATGCCGTTTTGAGTGGCTATACAATTGTAGAAAAAGAGAGTGGGCAAAAACATCTAACACACCATGAATATGAATTCAAATCAAAAGAAGATTTGCGTCGTTTTTTTGAGCCTCATTTTACAAACGTCAAAGTATTTGAAACCATTTATCCTTATCGCCATAATTTGTACTTTTATGCTTCAAATAGTGTTATTCCTTTTGATGAAAATTGGGGTGGACAAACAAACTTTCAACGTTGATGCTTAATATTTACTTTTCTGATGCATCATATTCTTTTTAACGCTTTCCTTATATGGTCTTTGATAGAGGATTGAGCAAAGTATGTTTTACTTATGCTCAATCCTTTTATAGTTTCAAAAAAATTGTAAAAACTCAAAAACATCTCTTATTTTTGCAAAAAAGCGATAAAATGGTACATGGATATATGATATTGCCTGAAAATGCGGAGCAAAACCGCGCTTTAGAAGCCTTCTTAAAGGCTTTTAATATTAAGTATGTATCAACAAAACCAACTTTGGCGGAGTTGGAATCGCGCCTTATGCCAGGTCAAAATAAAGTTTGGCAAGGCTTGAAAACGGCTTTATTTGAAGCCGAAAACAACTTATCAGCTGCGTCCTCTTTAGAAGAACTTTTAACGGAATACGACAATGAGAATCTTACCAACACGCCAATTCTCTCCTGATGATTTCCTTGATGATTTGGTCAAAGCCATCAATGCCTAATAAAATGACTACTACAAAAACGAATGCCTAAAATTCACTTCTCTGGTCTAAATACATTAAGATTTTTTGCAGCTTACTTTGTCGTTCTTCATCACGGCGAAACGATTCGTGCTAAATATGGCTTGCCTAATTTTCAGCATTATTCTTTTTTTAGAAATGGCTCGTTAGCCGTTTCGTTTTTCTTCGTTTTGTCTGGCTTTTTGATCACTTATCTGTTACTTTCAGAAATAAAAAAAACAGATACAGTCAGCCTTAAAAAATTCTATATGCGGCGGGTATTGCGTATTTTTCCATTGTATTATTTATTGGTTTTCATTGGATTAATGGCTATTCCTGTTTTTTTAAACACCCTTCATTTTCCAAACACACAGCCTTATGATACGGCAACAGGCGGCGTTTTGTTCCTCTTTTTCCTTAGTTTTGTAGTCAATGCCTTGTTCGGTAGTCACTTGTTAGAGCCTCTTTGGAGCATAGGCGTTGAAGAATATTTTTACTTAATTTGGGCACCACTTTTTAAGTTTTTCAAAAACCATATCCTAAAAGTTATTGTCGGTGTTATCATCTTGAAATCTCTCATTATTTTGTTTTTTGCTTTACAAAATGATAAAAGTGAGGCGATAAAAATCGTAGAAGACGTTTTGTTATCTTTGAAATTCGAACTCATGGCTATTGGTGGTTTGGGTGCACTTGCCGTTTTTAAAAATAGAAAACGTGTAGAAAACGCGCTTGTTTTCACGCCTATTTTTCAAATTCTATTTTTAACAATCTTGTTTTTAAGGTTTTTCTTTCATGGCTATTTCCTTGAAAATCAATTCATTGTTTATAAAATATTTTTTCTAATGCCTGTTTTAGGCACTTATACTGAGGGGGTGCTTTTCCTTTGGTTG
>JAYTMI010000951.1:0-7525 GCA_043728625.1 Saprospiraceae bacterium
TTAAGTAGTCAATAGAAAGTAATCGAGTATTTAATTCCGAAGTTTTTAATGATATTGACGACGGCATTTTCTAAAGTTGTAGCAGATTGATAATCTTTAATTTCAAGCCAATGATGTTTCATCATTTTCCAAAGGATTTCGATACGATTCAATTCAGAACTATAAGCAGGCAATGATTGAAAGAATAGATTTTGTTTTTTCCAAATTTCTCTTTTCTGCATCACAATTTTAGAGGTATGAAAAGAAGCATTGTCGAAAATAACAATGTTTTTCACAGGACTATTGATGACATGATGCTGAATAAAATCTTCTGTAAAAGCAATGAAGGATTCACTTGTCATCGCCTCTTTTTGAGAATAGGCTTCCAATGTATTGTCATAAGCGAGAAATCCTGCAAGTGTCATGACACTACCCCTTTGAGCAGGCAAGAAAAGTTCTTTGGCATCAGCCGCAGGCGGTAACCAAGCATAAACGGCATTAGGGTTTAGATTGAAACCACTTTCATCATAGAACCATAAACGGATGAGTCCTTTCTCTGCTTCGGCATACAAATGCGTCAATTCAGTTTGGAAAAACTCAAATAAGCCTTCATTTCGTTGGTTTTTCAAGCTTTTACGAACCCTGCGCCAAGTATATCGGGCAGATTGAAGTACTTGCTTGACCATCCATGGGCTAACTTTTTTACCCCAATCTATCGTTTGATGGTAAGTCCAAAATAGAAGATTAACAATCCCTGTTGTGGAAAGTGTCAAAATCTTTTTTTTTTTTCTTCTGTCAGTAAGGGCGGACGGCCTTTGCGCTGTTCATCGCTCAAGGTCGATAAATCGTCAGGATGCCAACGTTTAAACCAGCCACTTATCGTATCGGTTTTAACGTGAAATAGTCCAGCTAAGTCGGTTCTATCGCGTCCTTCAATACTCCACAGTATCGCTTGCGCACGCTGAATCGCTCTACGATCTTCGCTTGTTTTTATGAATTTTGATAGCACTTGTTTATCTTGTTCTGTGCCTTCGACGTACACTTTTTTATTCATACTACAAGGGTACAAAAAAAATCTTGTAATACTCGTTTATTTTATTATTACTACTTAAAATAAATTTACAATAAAAAAAATATAAAATATTTGTTAATATTCCTGTTATATAATTATCTTTGGGAGTAGGTATTCAAAAATTTACCCCCCTCAGTAAATTAGACCCTTAAAACTTATTTTTGAAACCAAACAACGATGAAAATAATTTAAGATTTCAGTATTTGTTCAAAAGGACATATACAACTGTCTTCTACTCTTTTTTTGTATTCAAAACAAAGTATAATATATTTATTTTTTACTTGACAATTGTTTTATTTATTAAACCAGTTACATGAAAATGAACAACACCTTTCAACCAAAAATGAGATTCGCCTTAGGCTTGAGTCTCGCGGTTATTTTCTTTTCCTTTTTTACGTCATGCAGTACCAATAAGAGTATGGCGGTTCATTTCAAAAAGTATCCGAATCGAGATGCTCCGTCAGTAAGCCTGAAAGAAAAAAAAGGCAAGCATAAGCAGGCGGAAAAGGAAGAAGCCGAAAGAGGGTTTTGGTCAGAAGAGCGCGACCGTTTTGATTTCGACATGATCAAAGACCCAACGACTGGACAAATTCCGCGCTACGCACCACAAATGGCTGCTGAAGCCGCGCAAAGGATGCAAGCAGAGGCTAAACGTTCAATTGACAACCGTTCCCCTGCACCCATAACGGTTGTGCCACGCGGGCCTAACAACTTGGGTGGTCGCACACGTGCTATTGGTATTGATAAACGCAATGCGAATATTATGCTGGCAGGTAGTGTCAGTTCAGGCGTTTTTCGGTCAACAAATGGCGGCGTATCATGGACCCGTGTTGCGCCAATCGGTCAGATTCACAATGTGACGGCGATTGCACAAGACCCGCGTGCTGGGCAGGAAGATACTTGGTACTATGGCGGTGGCGAACCTATCGGTAATTCAGCTTCATTAGGCTCCTCGTATCGCGGTTTGGGTATTTGGAAATCAATTGATAATGGACTTACTTGGGCTCCGTTAGCCAATACGCAATTTACTTTAGAACTGTTTGACAGCCCGTTTGACTATGTCAATCGTATTGTAGTTGACCCCACGAACGGCAATGTGTATGCTGCGGCTGCGAATACTATTCAGCGGTCAACTGACGGTGGTTCAACTTGGAGTGTCGTCTTAGGAACGTTCGTTAATACAAATTATACAGAAATTATTGTGACACCAACAGGCAGATTCTACGCTGGTTTCGATGGAAGAGATGCAGCAGCAGCAGGTGTTTGGACATCAACGACAGGTGCGTTAGGTTCTTGGACAAAGATCGGCATACCTGGAACGACACCTGGTTGGAATGCTGTGAATGCTTATGGACGGACCGTTTTGGCGTATGCACCGAGCAACCCAAATATCGTCTTCGCTCTTTATTGGAATGGTATAAGCCATACATCTGCCAATCAAGTTCCCGAAGCAGAACTTTTCAAATGGGATCAGACGACGACAACTTGGACAGATTTATCCGCTAATTTGCCCAATGAACCAGGTTATTCTCAAGGAAATGACCCTTTTGCTGTGCAAACAGGCTACGATTTAGTAGTAGTTGTCAAACCCGATGATGTTAATACTGTTTTTGTAGCGGGCACAAACGTCTATCGCTCAACCAGTGGTTTTACCAATACGACTGCTACGACCCGTATTGGTGGCTACAATTCTCCTGCGAACTATGCTTTGTATCCCAACCACCATCCCGATGTTCATGTTTTGAACTTTGCGACTGGCGATAACAACACATTATATTGTGGGGATGACGGCGGTATCCAAAAAGCCGATATCACGACTCCTTCAGTAACATGGACATCGCTCAACAATGACTATGTCACTTATCAATACTACCATGCGGATATTGAGCCTAAAAATGCCAGTACTGTAGTGATGGGCGGAGCGCAAGATAATGGTACAACATCAAATCCTACGGGTACATCATTTAGCTCTATTTTTGGTGGCGATGGGTGTCAAACAGGTATTGTTAGCTATACTGGAGCTTCAAATTTTAATGTCATTGGTTCGTCTCAATCTGGTTTTCTTGTTCGCTTAATTGCACCAAATAGCGGTTTTGTTATTTATCCTGCTACATCTGGATTGGGTATTTTTGTCACCTATTTTCAGTTAGACCAAGACAATACCAATTTGCTCTTTTATGCAGATAATGCGGCTCTATTCCGGACGCGCAACGCACGCAACCTTACCGCCACTACTGAAGGAGACCCCTCAGTAGCTTGGCAAAAAATGACAGCTATTGGTCTTAATGGCAATATCCGTTGCATGGCTTCGTCAAGGAACAATGCTTATGGGGATGCAGCATATACTGCTTCTGATGCGAATCGGAAATTGTATATTGGCACTTCTACAGGACGGGTTTATCGCCTCAACGACCCCGCTTTTGTCGCGTCAACGACGGCTGCTGTCAATATCACACCTCCGGGCGCAACGTTGGGTGCGCTTTGTTCATCCATTGCAGTCAATCCATTTGATGACAACGAAATCATGGTGACTTATAGCAATTATGGTGTGCCAAGTGTCTTCCATACTTTTAATGCCAACAGTGCAACGCCTACATGGACGGCAGTAGAAGGGCCTGCAGCAGGGCCTGTTGCTTTGGGTTCGGCACGCTCAACAATCATCACAAAAATAGGTATAACAACGATATATTTGGTCGGTAACTCAACGGGTCTCTACTCAACACAAGCATTGAGTGGCGCAACAACTGTTTGGGAACAAGTGGCACCGAATGAAATCAACTATGCTATCTGTGCTTCTATGCGTTTACGCGTTTCGGACAACAGAATCGTGCTCGGTACACATGGCAATGGTATGTATGAACTGCAATTGCCACCAGCTATTGCTCCTGTGGTCACATGGAATGTCTCAGTAAACAATGTCAGTTGTAATGGTGGCAGTGATGGCAGTGTCACTGTAACCGCTTTAGGTGGTACACCGCCAATTACTTATTCGATTTCACCCAATGTTGGTACAAAAGTAGGCAATGTTTTTAGTGGATTAACACCACAGACTTATACCTTCACGGCTACGGATACTTATGGCTTTTCGGCGACAACTCAAGTAGCCGTTACTCAACCTGCACCATTGGTTATTACGCCAACTGTTACAAATGCCCGTTGTTTTGGCAGCGGTGGGGGCAGCATTGCTGTAACGGTTTCTGGCGGTACAGGTAACCTCAACTATTCATTCTCAGGGGCAGCCAGTACGAAAAACACGACCAGTCCTTTCAATGGAATAGCACCAGGGGTCTATACTCTCTCTGCAAGTGATGCCAATGGTTGTTTGGTTACACAAACAGTAACGGTCACACAACCACCCGCCATTGTCATCAGTCGTACAGTCACAAATGCCACTTGTTTTGGTAGCAGTGACGGTAAAATTGTCGCTACGGCAACTGGTGGCACGGGTGCTATTTCATTAGGCATAGAGCCGAAAGTGGGTACTCAATCGGGCGGTACTTTTACCGGTTTATCGCCTATGGCGTACATGGTTATCGCAACGGATGCCAACAATTGCTATTCTGAAGTATTTGCCATTGTCGGTTCAGGCAATTGTGATAATACTGAATCGGCTGCTTTGGGTTCAACATTGACGACATCAAAATCGGGTATGGAACTAACTGTGTATCCGAATCCAGTTTTGCGCACTTTGAATATTCAAGTTAATACGAATATTGAAGGAGAAGGTCAAATTGCGCTCATGGATATTGCGGGTAAGCAAATGTTGACAAATAACCAGACGTTTGCAAAAGGCTTGAATTATGTCTCTATGGATATCAGTTTATTGGTCAGTGGTGTTTACGTGGTGCAATACACGGATGCTCAAAAAAACAAGCTGTCTTTGAGAATTATTAAAAACTAAAGAGAGTTTAACTTAACAAAGCCGTCTTGATGAAAATTCAGGGCGGCTTTGTTTAGGCATACAATATACCCCCCTCAGTATAAAGCACAAAAAAAAGGTGTGAACATCATTTTAGACGTTCACACCTTCTTTTTTTGCTAAGAAATATTTATATAAAAGCCTTATTTACAATTAATTGTAGAAATTATCAAAACGGAATATCCTCACCATTCCCTTGAAGCGGATTAGTCGCAACAACAGCAACAGGATTTGTTGGTACGTCGTCATCATTCATCCGTGAAGACAAACGAATGATATTGGCTTGTGGACTATTCGCGTGGGCATTTGCGGCAGCCAAATTATTGAAGCCATAATCATCAGGGTCAGCAAATTTGGAGAACTCGCCTACGAAACGCAAATTTACCTCACCCAAAGCACCGTTACGATGTTTGGAAACGATGATAGTCGCCATGCCTTTTGTAGAATTACCGTTTTCATCTTCCATAATTTGATAATATTCTGGACGATAAATGAACGATACAATGTCCGCATCTTGCTCAATTGCACCCGATTCACGTAAGTCCGAAAGCTGTGGTTTTTTAGAACCGCCCCGCGTTTCAACCGCACGACTCAACTGCGATAAAGCGATAACAGGCACGTTCAATTCCTTCGCCAGACCTTTCAAAGCCCTTGAAATAGCTGAAATTTCCTGCTCACGATTACCGCCCCGATGCCCATCAGTACCACCCGTCATCAATTGCAAATAGTCAATAATAATCAACTGAATATCGTGTTGTGCCTTCAAACGACGGCATTTTGCCCGCAATTCAAAGACATTGATGCCCGGTGTGTCGTCAATAAAAATCGGTGCTTTCGACATTTTTTCAATCGCTGTGTGCAATTGTTGCCATTCATGCGCCTCCAATTGTCCTGTCCGTAACTTGCTACTACCCACTTCTGATTCCATCGAAACAAGACGTTGCACCAATTGCAGATTTGACATTTCGAGAGAGAACAAAGCAACACCTTTTCCGAATTCCATAGCCGCATTTCGAGCCAAAGAAAGCGTAAATGCCGTTTTTCCCATGGACGGACGTGCCGCTACAATAATCAAATCCGAAGGCTGCCAACCCGAAGTCAAGCGGTCTAAATCTGTAAAACCAGTCGGAACACCCGTCAAACCGTCTTTTTTCTGCGACAACAACTCAATTTGTTTCAACAATTTCCCTGCAAGCGTATTCATACCTTCGAAACTGCGCGACAAATTGGTTTCTGTTATCGAAAAAAGACTTTGCTCTGCTTTGTCGAGAAGGTCGAAAACATCGGTTGAGTCCTCATAAGCGTCACGTATTATATTGGTCGAAACTTTGATAAGTTCACGTTGAATATGCTTTTGAGCAATAATCCGCGCATGATACTCGATATTTGCCGCCGAACCAACGCGATTCGTCAGCTCAACAAGGTGATAAGAGCCGCCAATGGTCTCAATCGCGCCCATTTTCCGCAACTCTTCCGTTACAGTCAATAGGTCAATCGGTTTTGACCCTCTGAAAAGCTCCGTAATCGCTTTATAGATTGCCTGATGAGCCTCCGTATAGAAACTTTCAGGGCGTAAAATATCCATAACAGCTGGTAAACCGTCTTTGTCGAGCATCAAAGCACCCAAAACGGCTTCTTCGAGCTGTAAGGCTTGGGGCTGCACCTTCCCGAACACAAACGAGCTGAGGTCGTTGGTGCGGTTTCGGTCACTGCTGCCAGAACCACCAGTGATTTTATCGAATCGCTGTTGTTTTTGATCTTTGCTTCTGTAATCTTCCATTTTGAATACCCAAAAGGTGGGCGTATTGATTTATAGAATCGAACATCTCTGCTAAATGCTCGTCCAAAGTTACAAAAAATTGTTTAATCTCAAAGTGTATTTACTATTTTTTGTTTCAACAAAGTTACTATTTTTTACTTACTCGCTAAAATTAAGTTATACAACCCACCTGTTAACAACCTCAGAACCTGTTAGTAACTCTGTGGATAAACTTTTTCGATTTTGTGGACAAGTTTGTTTCATATTTTTAATATACTGATAACCAATTTTTTGCACAAATTTACAACACATTACTGAGGGGTTGATAAAAAGTTATCTACGTGTAGTTTATCACCTTTTTATTATTTGATTTCGATATAGTTTAATGCAAAAACAGCCCACCTACCTGTTGGCGATGGACTGTTTTTATTCTAAAGTCATACTTTTTAATTGCTCATTTGAAAACTATCAACATTACTTTGCCAAAGCAACATTGTTTGGCATTTGACGATAAACTTTACCGTCTAATTCACAACCACCTTTAGCATGAAGCTCATGCTGTGCTACAATTGTAGGGTCATTTGGGTTGACATTAAAATCCTTTTTGCCCCACTGCTTGAAAAAAAACGGCGTTTTAGTACGTTGACATTCTTTCAAAATAGCATCAATCCATTCCTTCTTAACTTGACGTGCTTTAGGTCCTGATTCACCGCCAACAATAACCCAATCAATTTTTTGTAGGTGCAAATTTTTAACAGGTCCTATCAATGGCTCAATTGATAAAAACTTAATTGCC